>JANWYQ010000117.1 GCA_025055015.1 Caldilineales bacterium | reverse complement strand
CCGCCCCCCCCCCCGCCCCCCGCCGCGACCTCGGCCCCCCCGACCCCCCCCCCCCCCCCCCCCCCCCCCCCCCCCCGGCCGCCCACCCCCCCCCCCCCCCCCCCCCCCACGACCGACGACGGCTCAGGCAGCCGCTAGCCGAGATACCGGCTGGCCCACGCCGCAATCACCTCGCCTGCGTACCACGAGTCCCGCTGCTCGGACAGCAGGTGGTTGGCCCGGTCCAGGGACACAAAGCTCTTGGGGTGCTTGGCCGCAGCGAAGATCTCCATGGCGTTCTCGATGGACACCGTCTGATCCGCCGGGGAGTGGAGGACCAGCAGCGCGCGGCCCAAGGTCTCGATGGCGCGCTGCATGTTGGTGCGCTCCAGGTCGTCGAAGAACTGCTTCTTGAGCCGAAAGGTGGTGCCACCGATGGTCACCCGCGCTTCCCCCTGGATCTCGGCGATGGCGCGGCTGTCGGCCAGCAGGCGGGCCAGGTGCGCGGTCTCGGAGGGCGCCGCGATGGTCACGACGCCCACCACCGAAGGGATGTGGTGCGCGGCCTGCAGCGCAGCCGAGCCGCCCAAGGAGTGGCCGATCAGCAGCTTGGGCGGCTCGAACTCCTCGGCCAGGTACTTCGCCACTGCGACCAGGTCGGACACGTTGGAGGTGAAGGTGGTCTCGGCGAAGTCCCCTTCGCTCTCGCCCAGGCCGGTGAAGTCGAAGCGCAGGACCGCGATGCGCTGGCGGTTCAGCGAGCGGCTGATGTGCGCGGCGGCCTTGATGTTCTTGGTGCAAGTGAAGCAATGGGCGAAGATAGCGAAGGCCAGCGGCCGGCCCTCCTCGGGCAGGTCTAGCCGCGCGCCCAGCTTTTCGCCGGAGGCGTTGGTGATGGAGGGGATGAGGATGGGCATGGGACGAGTTGTGCGTGAGGAGTGCGTCAGGCCGGAGATGGCAGAGGGGGCGGCGGGTTACGCGTACGCGTCGGCGCCGGCCAGCTCGGCGATCACCTGGGCCGGCTGCTTGGCCTCCCGCCCCTCCAGCACGGTGTGTAGGAACTGGCCGGTGTAGCTGCGGGGATTGGCCATCACCTGCTCCGGTGTGCCCTCGGCTACCACGTAGCCCCCCTGCTCCCCGCCCTCCGGCCCCAGGTCAATGATCCAGTCGGCGGACTTGATCACGTCCAGGTTGTGCTCGATCACCACCACCGTGTTGCCCCGGTCCACCAGGTCGTGGAGCACGTGCAGCAGCTTCTGCACGTCGGCGAAGTGCAGGCCGGTGGTGGGCTCGTCCAGGATGTACAGGGTGCGGCCGGTGGCGCGGCGGCTGAGCTCTTTGCTCAGCTTGATGCGCTGCGCCTCGCCGCCGCTGAGGGTGGTGGCGGGCTGGCCCAGCTTGATGTAGCCCAGGCCCACCTGCATCAAGGTCTTCAGCTTGCCGTGGATCGCCGGGATGTTCTCGAAGAAGTGCAGGGCCTCCTCCACGGTCATGTCCAGCACGTCGGCAATGCTCTTGCCCTTGTACTTGATCTCCAGCGCCTCGCGGTTGTAGCGCCGGCCGTGGCAAACCTCGCACGGCACGTACACGTCGGGCAGGAACTGCATCTCGATGCGGATGATGCCGTCGCCCTGGCAGGCCTCGCAGCGGCCGCCCTTGACGTTGAAGCTGAAGCGGCCGGCCTTGTAGCCCCGCAGCTTGCTCTCCGGCAAGCTGGCGAACAGGTCGCGGATGGCGGTGAACACGTTGGTGTAGGTGGCCGGGTTAGAGCGGGGCGTGCGGCCGATGGGAGACTGGTCAATGTCAATGACCTTGTCAATGTGCTCGATGCCCAGGATGGCCTGGTGCCGGCCGGGCTTCTCCTTGGCCCGGTACATGCGCTGGGCGATGGCCTTGTACAGGATCTCGTTGACCAGGGTGGACTTCCCGGAGCCGCTGACGCCGGTGACGCAGATGAACTTGCCCAGGGGGAAGCGCACGTCAATGTGCTTGAGGTTGTTCTCGCTGGCCCGCTTGACGACGATGTAGTGGCCGTTGCCGGTGCGCCGCGCCGTGGGCACCGGGATGCGCAGCAGGCCGCTCAGGTACTGGCCGGTGAGAGATTCGCGACACTGCAGGATGCCATCGGCCGGGCCGGAGTAGACCACCTCGCCGCCGTGCTGGCCTGCGCCCGGCCCCAAGTCCACGATCCAGTCGGCGTGGCGCATGGTCTCCTCGTCGTGCTCCACCACCAGCACCGTGTTGCCTAGGTCCCGCAGCCCTAGCAGGGTGCGCAGCAGCCGCGCGTTGTCCCGCTGGTGCAGGCCGATGCTGGGCTCGTCCAGGATGTACATCACGCCCATCAGCTGCGAGCCGATCTGGGTGGCCAGGCGGATGCGCTGCGCCTCGCCGCCGCTCAGGGTGGAGGTCTGGCGGTCCAGGGTCAGGTAGTCCAGGCCGACGTCGTGCAGGAAGCCCAGCCGTGCGCGCAGCTCCTTGAGGATCTGCCGCGCGATGGTTTGCTCCCGTGGGGTGAGGGGGCTGGGAGGCAGGTTCTCCAGGCTGCCGTTGAGGGAGTCGGTGGCCTTTTGGCGTTCCTCCTCGCTCTGCAGGGTGGCGATCCAGCGCAGGGCCTCGGCCACGGGCTTGGCCGTGACCTCGACGATGTTCAGGCCGTTCACGGTGACGGCCAGCGCTTCCGGCCGCAGCCGCTTGCCGCCGCAGGTAGGGCAGGGGCGGGCCGACATCAGGCGCTCGTACTCGCCGCGGATGTAGTCGCTGGTGGTCTCCTTGTAGCGGCGCTGGAGGGTGGGGATGACCCCCTCGTAGGCGGTCTCGTAGGCGCGGCGGTGGCCCTGAGCGTTGGTGTAGTGGATCATCACCCGCTCCCCGCGCGGCGCGCCGTAGAGGATGATCTCCCGCTGCCGTGGGCTGAGGTCCTTGAAGGGCACGCCGCCGTAGGGGATGCCGAAGCGCTCGCACACCGCGCGCAGCAGCTGGGTATAGTAGCTGGTCTCGCTGCGGCCGTTCTCGGCGCCCCAGCCCCACCCCGGCGCAACGATGGCGCCCTCCTCCAGGCTCTTCTCGCCGTCCACGATCAGGTCGGGGTCGAACTCCATCTGCGCGCCCAGGCCGGTGCAGGTGGGGCAAGCGCCGTGGGGGCTGTTGAAGCTGAAGGTGCGCGGCTCGATCTCGGGCATGCTGAAGCCGCACTTGACGCAGGCGAACTTCTCGCTGAAGAAGCGGTCCTTGGGCTGCTCCCGGTCGGTCACGTCGCTGATCAGCATGACCCCGTCGCCCAGGCGCAGCGCGGTCTCCACCGAGTCGGCCAGCCGGGCCCGCTCCTCGTCCTCGCCGTGGCCGTTGCGGCCATGGCGGATCACCAGGCGGTCCACCACCGCCTCGATGGTATGCATCTTGTAGCGGTCGAGCTGGATCTCCTCGTCCAGCTCCCGCAGCTCGCCGTTGACCCGCACCCGCACGAAGCCGGCCTTGCGGATCTCCTCTAGCACTCCCTTGTGCTCGCCCTTGCGGGCCTGCACCAAGGGCGCCAGCACCAGGATGCGGCTGCCGTCGGGCAGGGCCTGCAGCGCGTCCACGATCTGCTCCACCGTCTGGGCGCTGATGGGCTCGCCGCACTGCGGACAGTGGGGCTGGCCGATGCGGGCGAAGAGCAGGCGCAGGTAGTCGTAGATCTCCGTCACCGTGCCCACGGTGGAGCGGGGGTTGCGGCTGGCGCCTTTCTGGTCAATGGAGATCGCAGGGCTGAGGCCCTCGATCTGGTCCACGTCGGGCTTCTCCATCAGCCCCAGGAACTGGCGGGCGTAGGCAGAGAGGGACTCGACGTAGCGCCGTTGGCCCTCGGCGTAGATGGTGTCGAAGGCCAGGCTGGACTTGCCGGAGCCGGAGAGGCCGGTGATGACCACCAGCTTGTCGCGCGGGATCTCCAGGTTGATGTTCTTCAGGTTGTGCTCGCGGGCACCACGGATAATCAGCTTGTCTTGGGCCATAGGCTTTGGTCTGCGTGCTTTGGTCTGATGGCGCGGGCCTTGTTGGGCCGAACTGATATTCTAGCACCGATGGCGTGGCCGGACAAAGGCCGGCCAGCCGGCCGCAGTTAAACATTCTACAGCGCCTGGCTCGGGGGGTCTGTATGTGGCTCTCCGCTGCTGCTTGGGGGCAGAGAAGAAAGATGGTATCATTGGGGCGGCCGTTTTGGCGCGCTGATGTTTTCAATCGCGAGGCTCGTCACGCAATGACGCTGAAGAAGCTCGATCTCTAGAGAACCGAGGCCGACTATGGACCGATTTCAGCTTCACGAGCCACGGCTATTCTACGAGACCGCCCACGGTCGGATTATTCTCGGCGACTCGCTGGCGGTCTTGAGCACCGTTGACACATCAAGCGTCGACTTGATTATGACCAGCCCCCCCTTCGGCTTGGTGCGGCAGAAGGAATACGGCAACGTCGAAGCCGACAAGTATCTGGAGTGGTTCAAGCCGTTCGCAGCGCAGTTTCACCGGGTGCTCAAGGAGAGCGGGAGCCTCGTCGTTGACATCGGTGGCGCATGGACACCCGGCCTTCCCACGCGCAGCCTGTACCACTTTAAGCTGGCCATCATGCTGTGCGAGGAGTTCGGGTTTCACCTGGCGCAGGACTTCTACTGGTGGAACCCGTCGCGACTGCCGACGCCTGCGGAGTGGGTGACCGTGCGGCGCATTCGGGTGAAGGATGCGGTCAACCTGGTATGGTGGCTCTCCAAGACGCCTTGGCCCAAAGCCTCGAACCGTCGCGTGCTGCAGCCGTACAGCCCCAGCATGCGAGAGCTGCTGGTCAAGGGATACAAGGCCAAGAGGCGCCCTAGCGGCCACGAGATCAGCACCAAGTTCGTCTTCGACAACGGCGCGGCTATCCCACCCAACCTGATTGCCCTGCCCAATACGGAGAGCAACAGCGCGTATCTGCGCTACTGTCAGGAGCGAGGCATCAAGCCCCATCCGGCGCGCTACCCCGCCGAGCTGCCGGAGTTCTTCATCCGCATGCTGACCGACCCCGGCGACCACGTCTTTGACCCCTTCGCAGGCAGCTGCGTGACGGGGGAGGTGGCCGAGCGCCTGAAGCGCCGCTGGACGTGCTGTGAGATCAACGAGGAGTATCTGCTGGGCGCGCTGGGACGCTTCGAGCGGCCGCCGGCAACAACACGCGAAAGCGTGGACCTCGACGACGACGCCAACTACTATCGGCTGCCTCGCCCGGGCCTCCTCTGGAACGGGGAAGAAGCTGAGCCCTTGCCGGCCGACGGGGGGCGGGAGCGGCGGTTCACGCCCAGGTTGCTGCCTGAGGACGAAGAAGCCGCCGGTGAGCGCGAACCAGCCGATGCCGAGTACGCCGAGGAGAGCCCAAGCGACGTCCCCGCAGTCCCTCTGGCTTATCAGCCCAACCTCCCCTTCGATCTTTCTTGAGGGGAACCAGCAGAACCTTAGGGCTACCTTGCCGGTTTAGCGCGTAGCCCGGCAGCCATCCGTCCCACCCACGCGCTTCGCGCCCCGCATCGAGCCGACGCAAAACTGACCCATTGACAGGGGGAGATTGAGCGGGTGCGCAACGAGATGCACGCTGCGCACATGGCCGACGCCTTTGCGCGGCTGAGCGGCCGGCCTGCGCTGCTGACCGTGGACGCCGCGGCCGGCCTGGTAAACGCCGTGGCCGGCATCCAGGTGGCCTACGAGGCGCAGGTGCCCATGATTGTCACCTAAGCACAGGGGTCGCTGGCCGGCCGCGACATCGGCGTCATGCAGGCCATTGACCAGCTCCGCCTGCTGCGTCCCATCACCAAGGGGCAGCGCACCTGTTTCGACGTGAAACGGCTGCCGGAGTGCGCATCGGCGCCGAGTGCACCGGCTACGCCCACGCCGGCAGCAACGGCAGCGCCGGCCACGCCCAGCTCACTCCGATTCCCCTGCTGGCCGACGGCTGGACCCCGCCGCCGGCCCTGATTGCTCACGGCCGCGCCGCCACAGCGCTTCGACCTGCTGCGGGGCTTGCCTCTAGAGCGCCAGGAACGCAGGCAACTGGAGGCTATCGAGCGCGCCGCGCAGCGACTGACCGGCCCGTGGGCACAGGTGGTGCACTTGCCCTTTGTGCTGATCACGGCCTACCTCTCGGAGTCCGCCAAGGGCCGCAGGGGGTGGTGGTTGCCGAGGGCCAGGAGGAAATGACGCTTCTCGGGGTGGGGGAAGGAGGGTGTCGTTCCACCTGATCGGCGCCGGGTTGTGGCAGCCGTTCCAGAGGATGAGTGGCGATGCTGAGGCGGAGATCGTGCGCCGGCTGCTACGCAGGCGCGAAGTAGTGGTGCGCAAGAAGTCCGGGGAAGGGGCGACCGCCGAGGCCGCCCCAGCCAGCTCAGCGCCGCAGCACCAGCGGCAGGTAGAACGGCCGCCGGAGGGCATACAGCTTGAAGGCGTCAAGGTTCACGCCCCACGTGCCCCCGCCGTCGACAGCAACGCGCAAGGTGAGGGTGTGCGTGCCGGGCGCAACCAGGCCCAGGTCCACGATCTCCGCGTCCCAGTCGTAATGGTCCCAGCCGGAGCACACGGCACCGAACTTGTCCGTGCGAAAACTTCCCTTGAGGCTGCCGTCCAGGTATACCTCCAGGTGGTTGCCCGGCACGTCGTCGGCGTAGCGCACCTTGAAGTACATCCGGGCGGGGCCAGGGCAGGGCACCACGACGCGGTAGGTCGCCGAGTTGCCCGGCTGGGAGCCGATCTGCAAGGTGCGGGCGCCCCAGGCCGTCGGGTGGTGCTCCACGGCGATCCCCCCGCCGCTGACCACATGGTAGTCCTCGGCCTCGTGGTACCGCACGCAAGCGGGCGGGCTGCCGAACCCGACCCGGTCCATGGCGTCCCGGATCTCCCGGTTGCGCATGAACACCCGCCACACCAACCGGCTGCGGTAGTTCTCGATCATCACCAACATCGCGCCCACGTCAATGCCGACGTAGTCGTTGGCGAACCAATCGGGCTCGCACCGGAGGTTCAGCGCGTCCTTAAGGCCGTACACCCCCCACAGCCTAGGGCCGTAGGCGTCGAACATGTGGCGCAGCGTGGAGAGGGATTGCTCCGGGGTGAACACGATGGACCCACCGGCCGCCGTAGGCGCAACGGTGCCGTTGTTGGCGCCCGTGTCAGGCGGGTAGCCCTGGTCGGTGAGGTATGTCGTGCCGGAGCAGACACAAGCCGGGTTGGCCGGGGTGCAACCCTGGGTGATCGGCCCGTCTGCGGCCGTGATACCCCACAGATCGCGGTCGGGGTACCGGACGGTGCGGGCGTAGCTGCGGTTGGCCAGGGTGGCGTAGGTGCTGTTGCGGAAGTAGTCGGCGTGGTCGTCCTGTACACCTCTGAAGTCCACCCAGGCGTGGGAGTATTGGTGGGTGAACAGCGGGGGACAGGTCAGGATCCGCATCCTGTAAGACCCCCTGTGCTGTTGATGATCGTCTTCGGCATCGGGCTGGCTGCAGGCTTTGCCTACCTGATCCCATGGTTGTCAAAAAAGGGCCCGGCGCACGGCAGGGAGCAAGGGGTGCGAACCGCTACCGACGCCGCTTCGACCGTTGAGGCAAACCAACCAACGATGGAGGTGAGCCATAAGACCCTGACCCCAGATCGGCCCAGACTGCGCATCTACTTCTTCGGGGAGAAGTGCGTGGTGCGCAATGAGGTCCTGCTGCCCAACACGGCGCAGGTCTGGCGTTCAGCCAAGACGCGCTCGCTTCTTGCCCACCTTGCTCTGCGCGGCTCGCGCGGCGCAACAGCAACCGAGATCGTCGACGAGCTCTGGCCGTTGCGGGACGAGTTCAACGGGGAGGCCGAGCGGCGTAGCCTGGCAGCGGTGCGCAGCTACATGTCGACGTTGCGCCACGTGTTGGACCCGACGGGCACGCGGGGCAGCAATCGCGACATCGAGAGCACAGGAGAGCGCTACAGGCTGCGGAGCGATGCAGACGTGTGGGTGGATGTCTGGGAGTTCGAGGCGCTGGCGTCGAAAGCGGAAAGCCTCATTGCCAGGGGGCAACTCCAGGAGGGAATCGACTGTTGGCAGCGCGCTGTTGAGTTGGTGAGTCCCGGAGGACTGCTCCCCGACGAGATGCAATTATCCGCGGCGTTCCTGGAGCCGATACGGCAGTCGCTGCACGTACGATGGTTGGCCGGTCTGCATAGGCTGGCCTAGTTGCACGCGCAGCTCTATTCCAAGGAACGGAGCGTCCCGTGGTGGGAGCGCTTGTTCGAGGCGGACCCTCTGGACGAGGAAGCGTATCGGTGGCTCGCTGCCTACTACCAGGAACGGGGAGAACACAAACGCATGCAAGCCTTGGCCGCGCGACGACAACTGCGTATGAGCAATTTGGGTTTGCTAGGTTTCCACAATGCTCCGGACCATGGCTAAGTCCCGGATGTAGGCCGGCAGAGATCGCGGGACAACGGTTTTTTTCCGAGGCGCCGAAGTAGACGCCACACGATGGCAGCGTATGCACAGTCAGCGCGCGGCGCGACACATCGAGGCATTGATAGGCGAGTATCAGCGGGGATTTACTGCGGGCTCGTCCAACGCCGTTCTGTTGCCTACCGGCATCGCGCTGGTCGGCGTCATGCTGGCGTGGATCACCTTCCGCAAGCCCGCTGGGGATCGTGCGTGAGCAGCCAGAGGGCGATCAGCCCAAAGCAAAGTTGAGCGGTGAGCTGGGGGGCATAGCCGGCTGCGGCCAACAACAGCAAGGCTACGGCGGTGGGTGGACTGCTGTGCCGGCCGTGCAGACTACGCAACACCGTCGCGCCGAAGAGCCACAGCGCCAGCGCGTACCACCATGCGGCCAGGGAGAGCGTCAGGCCATGGGACCACACGACGATCGTGGCGGTCATTGCGGGCGCAGCCCGGTATGCGAGCAGGAAGAGCAGCGCCGGCAGGGCCGCCGCCAGCCAATACCGACGAGCGGCCCCGCGGCCGTAAGCCCACCACAGCGCCAGCGCACCGAGCAACACCAGCGCCTCCCCCAGGTGAAAGAGGGGTAGACCCCAGCGTGGTGGGCCCGGAAGGCGAAGGAGGCTATAGAGGATGGGGCCAGCTTGAGAGAGCGCGGCGGCCAGCATGGCCAGCGCGGGCAGCAGCGCGGCTAGCCGACGCGGCCACCCCCCGTTCAGCCGCGCGCTGCGCACGGCCAGGCCACCCAGGGCCAGCAACGTTAGCCCGTGGATCGCGGGCAGCCAGCTCCCCGCTGGCAACAGCGGCACCAGCACCGTCAGCCCCGCCAGCCCGGTCAGCGCTACGGCCAGCCACAGCCCCTGACGGCTGCGCCCTTCCCTCACCGCGATCAAGACCACGACCGCCAGCGCGGCCAGGCCGGCCAGGGTCGAGCCGGCCAGCCCCAGCCAGTTCAACCCCTGGTACGCGGTGATCATCGGCGGCGTCTTGGGCACGAAGATGGCTAGGCGGGTGAGCGTGCGCGTTACCAGCCAGTCCACCAGCGCCGCCGCCACCAGCAGCGCCAGCAGGGTGGGGAGGAGAGCAGAGCGGGTGCGGGCTGCCTCCCGGTCGGTGCGTTCCCCGGCCGGGAGAGAACCGGCTCGGACGGGGGCAAGGGGCATTCGGGCCATGGCGGCTGCCTACTTCTCCAGGGTGAGGAGGTAGATAGCGCCCGCCACCACGGCTAGCGCCAACAGGCCCACGAACACGAGTACCAGCGCGGTGTTGGTGGGTGGGACCGCTCGCTCGGGCGCAGCGGCAGGGGCACCGACAGGGGCGGCGACCTCCTCGGCCGGCGCCGCCGCAGCCGCAGCGCCGAGCTGCAGCGACACCCACTGCGAGGTAGACTTGGCGCCGTTGCGCTCGCCGTTGGCGCCGTCCCAGGCGGCGAAAGCTACCGCGTGCAGCTTATCCGGCGCCAGTGCGGCGTCGTCCGCCTGGTCGGAGCGCAGGCTGCGGCTGAAGACGACGCGCCACACGCCCTCCTGCCATACGCCGTAGCCCTGGACGTTCTGCGCCTCGGCCGGTTGGCTGGTGAGGGTGCCGAAGCCGCCCGCTACCATGTCCTCCACCGGCGTGCTGGGCACCGGCAGGGCCAGCAGGTTGCCCACCGCCTCGGCCGTTAAGTAGTCCACGTCGGTGTAGGCGGCCAGGTAGATGTTCTCCTGCGCCTCGGCAAAGGGGTAGTAGTCCACGTGGATGTTAGGGTAGGCATCCTGCAGGCTTTGGCGGGCCAGCAGCGCGGCCTGCCAGTCCGCCTTCCAGTGCCAGATGTTGACGTTGCCGGCCTGCTGGCCCATGCAGAAGAAGGGCTGCCCTTCGATCAACGGGAATTGTACGGCCACGCTGTCGCGGAACTCGTCCACCCGCAGCGACGAGTCGTTGCGGGTGTCGTCGGCCCATTCCAGCAGCATCGCCAGCTCCTTGCCGTTGTGCAGGGCGCGCACCGTGACTGACTTGATCGAGGGCGACGGCCACATGGGCTTGGCGACCATCTGTGCACTGAGGGGCACCTCCACTGCGGTGGCCTGTTGCCAGAGGGGATCGTCGGGCGCGGCCACGGGCAGCGCGCCCTCTACCCGGGCCGCGGTGATGGTCAGGCCCTGCGAGCCGGCCACTGGCGCTTTCAGCCACAGCGCCAGCGCGGTCAGCAGTAGCATCGTGAGAAGTATGAGGCGGTTGCGGTTCAGCATGGCTGGCTCCTGGTCCGAAAGCTGCGGGGCGCGGCGATCAGCGCACCAGGTCCACGACGGGGCAAGCCGCGCACGAGAAGTCAGGATCGAAGGGGGTGTGGCGCACATCGCGGCTGCGCACGGCCACCGCTACCCCCAGCCGCGCCGCCTCCGCGTGCACCCAGGCGGCGGTGAAGCGGGCCAGGGGAGGGTAGGGCCCGTCGGCCGTGTTCAGGGCCAGGCTCTCGGCGAACAGGTCAATCCACGCGCCTAGGTGGTCGGCCAGGAAACGGGCCTGGGCCTCACGGCAGATGACGGCTGCCTCCGTCAGGCCGGTAGCCAGGGCGTGGGCCTCTTTCAGCGTCATCAGGTGCATGAACTCCAGCTCGGCGGCCAGATGGTCGGGCCGCTCGCGCACCGCTCCGCCGACGGTGAAGCCGAAGGCGCGGTAGAAGCCGGCGATGTCGGCCAACTCCTGGGCCTGGCGATACTCGTGGAGCAGGCCGTACTCGGTCTCGTAGGGCAGGGACCCGGCCAGACCGAAGCATCGGAGATAGACGGCCTGGAGCGAAGGCAGCGGCAGCGGCGACACGGCCGGCCAAGCCGGCGCATGGGGCAGCCGCGCCGCCGCTGCGGCGGCCAGCGGCAGGTCCTCGCTCCAGTTCTCGGTCGGGTAGAGGTACACCGACGCCAGGAAGCCGTACACCTGCGAGCGCGACAAGGCCTGCTCGATGGCCGTCGTCATCGTAACATCGTAAGGCGCGGGGGTAGGGTTCACGGTCGTCCCTTTCAGATCGAATTGGGCCGTTCCGGCGGCCGTTGGTGCAGCGGCTCCACCACGCTCAGCCGCACGGCCTCGCGGCCTTGGGCGTCAAAGCCGATCACCGTATCGTCGTACATCTGCCACATCTTGCCGTTGACCTCGACCTCGCGCACCAGCGGCCCCTCCTTGATCTCGAAGCGGAAGATCATCTTCTGCGTGGTGCGGAAAAGCTGCAGAACGGCGAGCAGCTCGCGCGAGGGGGCGATGTAGCGTTCGATGGCCTGATCCACGCCGGGGCCGAACATCTGGCGCAGGTAGGGCCGTGGCGCCCAACGGGGCGGGATGTAGTAGATGTTGGGTTCGGTGCCGAACTGCGGATAGAGCGGCAGCGCCACTTGAGCGATACGTACCAAGTAATAGAGCGGATGTTGGGGCGCCTCCACCCACGAGCCATCCTCGGCGACCTCTACCAGTCCGTTCAGGCGGATCTTACCCGGGCAGACGGCCATGCAGCGAGTCTCCATCGGTACGCCGTCGCCGAGAGGGTCGGCGCCCTCGACGCGCGGATAGCAGCCTACGCACTTTTCGCTGACCTGGGTCGTCCCACGGTACATTGCCTTTTTGTAGGGGCAGGCTTCCACGCATTTGCGGTAGCCGCGGCAACGCGCCTGGTCGATGAGCACGATGCCGTCCTCTTCCCGCTTGTAGATAGCCTTGCGCGGACAGGCGGCCAGACATGCCGGATAGGTGCAGTGGTTGCAGATGCGCATCAGGTAAAAGAACCAAGCCTGATGTTCGGGCAGCGTAGCCCCGTCGGGGCTGAGGCCGAAGGGTCCTCCCTTGTAGGCGGTGGAGGTGTCTTCGTAAAAATTCGGCGAGCGCCACTCGGCGTCGGTGGGCAGATAGCCCAACACCACCTCGTTGGGGCCGGCGGCCTCGGTCAGGGTCAGGCCGTTGTAGACGCCGTAGGGTGCCTTCTCGTTGGCCTGGGTGCGATCCCAGGTCGGCGTGACGCCTGCAGCCTGATGGGCTTCCTCGAGCAGTTTGAGCGCTTTGACATCCCAATGTTGGGGATAGCCGCCGTAAGGTTTCGTCTCCACGTTGTTCCACCACATGGTCTCCTGCCCGCGCGAGAAGGTCCACGTCGCCTTGCACGCGCCGGTGCAGGTCTGACAGCCGATGCAGCGATTGATGTTGAAGACGGCCGCAAACTGCTGCCGGGGATGGGCTTCCGGATAGGGGTAAACCATCGTGCGGCCGATCTGCCAGTTGTAGACGTCGGGCATGGATGCCTCCTTATGGTTGACTGAAAAGGGAGAAGCCGTTATACTTGCGAGCAACTATGTATTCCATATTGTGTTAAAGGTGGAATATGACTACACTCATCATCTCTTCAAAAGGTTGGATCGTGATCCCGGCGGAACTGCGCAAGAAATACGGCTTACACCCAGGCGAGCGCGTTTCACTGGTGGACTATGGCGGTGTCCTGGCCATCGTGCCTTGTCCCGCAGAGCCGGTGCGTAATGCGCGTGGGCGGTTGAAAGGAGACCGTTCCCTGGTGGAGGCTCTGATGCGGGAACGCGCACAGGAGCGGGCGCGTGAGTCCTGAGGCAAATGTTTACATCCTCGACAGTTTTGCCCTGCTTGCGTATCTCGAGGACGAGGCTGGAGCAGAGCAGGTGGAAGCGCGGCTGGCGCAAGCCGAACAGGGAGAAGCGCAGGTGCTTCTCCCGCTGATCAATTTTGGCGAGTGTCTGTACATTGTCGAACGGGAACGGGGAGTTGCTCAGGCGGAATGGATGATCGCCCTTATGGACCATTTGCCTATTCAGGTGGTGGGGGCCGACCGTTCCCTTGTTTTTGCGGCTGCGCATATCAAGGCTCGCTATCCGATCGCATATGCTGACGCGTTTGCCGTCGCTGTCGCCCGACAGGTCGGCGGAACATTGCTAACCGGCGATCCAGCATTTAGGCAAGTGCAGAACCTTATCTCCATCGAATGGTTGCCTCAGCGCCGGTGACCGTTTAAGATCATCCATTGCCCTCGTACCCGGCGGATCAGCTCCCGCACGTAGGCCTTGCCCTTCTGGCGGTAGATGCGGTGGGTGGCCATGAACATGGGGTGGACGAAGAGCGTCATCAGCCGCGGCTCGTCCCAGCCCAGCCGCACGTACTCCTCGACGATAGCCTCCGCCATGGTTTCCAGCATCCCCGGTTCGCCGGGTAACACCACTGCCACCAGCGCCATCGGGTCTTCGGCGACAAACTCATCTTTCGGCATGGCTTTCTCCCTCATTCTGCTGAATCTTCCACCCCGCCAGCCTCAATCTCGGCATGATTTCGTTGCGCCGATGGATCAGAAAGGGCAGACAGTCTGGACAGATCCAGAAGTTCTCTCCCGCCAGCCGCCACGCAGTCAACGGAATCTCCGCTTCGTTGCGGCCACAGTGGATGCAGGTGTTTCGGCTTGCGTCGCTCATGTGGTCACCTCGATCGTCTCGCCCGCCAGATAGCGGAGCATGAACTCGTTCTCATGCGCCGGGGTGTAGCCGGTCTTGGCCGGCTCCCACGGCCCCTTGCCGTCCAAACCTCCATCCTCGGCTTTGACGATGCGCACCAGCGTCTCCTTGGGCACGGTGTTGAGCGCATGGTTGTCGGCCTCGCCGCCGAAGATGAACTGCATGCCCGTCTTCTGCTTGTGGAAGAGGGTGTCGGTCTGGTGCATGGGCATGGACCAGTCGCGCGTCACCGACTGCTGCGAGCCGTAGCGCAGGTTGGCCATGTAGCCCGTGCCCTCGGATTTGGCCAGGCCGTCGGGCCGCGTCCCATGGGCCTTGACCGACTTCTCTGTGGCCATGAAGGGGCCGTGCTTGAGCATGACGATGTGGTAGGGATAGGCCGGGTTGTACTTGACCCGCAGCATCAGCCGTGCCACCTTGTAGAAGGGGTCGTCGGGCGTCCAGCCGATGTAGGGCCGGTCGGCGGGGTTGGCGTCCACGTACACGTAGTCGCCGTCCTCGATGCCCAGGTCTTTGGCCGCCTGCGGGTTCATGTGGAGCTGATGGTCGCCCGGCCCGGGCAGGCGTTTGTCCGCACGGTAGGGGTCGCCGAAGTTGGAGTCCAGGATGATGGTCCAGTCCACGGTGCTCCAGGAGGAGTGCACCCGGTGCCGCGTCTTGGGGGTCAGGCAGTAGAAATGGAAGCCCTGCTCCCATAGCGGATTGCGGGTGAGCTTGACCAGGCTCCAGGGCATGGCGATGTTGCGCACGGTGCGCTCCTCCCAGCCCATGTGGTCGGGCGGAATGCCGTAGTCCTCCGGGCGCACGAAGCGGCTGCGGGTGACGATGACATTGGGCAGGTAGGGGGTCGCCTCCGGCCCCTCGCGATGGCTGATGATGTTCTCGCCGTACTCGATGGCCTCTGGGATGTCGCAGTAGCTGTTCAGCCGGCCCGTGTCGGTGTAGAAGGGCACGGAGTCGTGCACCTGCTCCCAGAAGGGGATGCGCGGGTAGGTGCGGAAGAGCATCAACGCCGCGCCCGGCTCGCCGTACTTGCCGGCCACGATGTCCGCCACGCGGTAGCCGCTGGTGGTCAGCGAGGAATCCAGCAGGCGCTGGATGTACACCTCCGGCCGGCCCTCCAGCGCGAACTTCCAGTAGTCGCGCAGCCGTGGCTCGCCGATCTCGTCGGCCAGCGCAGCCGAGACCTCGGCCAGGATGCGCGCGTCGTCGCGCGTGTTGTACAGCGGCGGGATGCCGCCCTTCCAGATCTGCAGGAAGGGGTTGGAGCAGGAGGCGGTGATCTCGTAGGTCTCGAACTCGGCCCAGGTGTTGGCGGCCAGCGCGATGTCGGCGTACTCCACCGTCGCGTTCATCTCGATGTCTACGGCGATGATCAGCTCGACGTTCGGGTTGACGTTTTTGATCATCTCGTAGTGGTGCTTGGCGTTGTTGAGCAGGTTGACGTTGGTGAAAAACTGTACTTTGGTCGGCGTGGGCATGTGGGTCTTGCCCGTGAAGACCTTGCGGCCGTACTTGGGCGTGTCCACGATCAGGGGCCGCTCGGAGTGGTTCCAGTAGGCCGGCTCCTCGTCCTTGGTGTAGCTGTGCGCCACAATGTCGCGGCCATGAGCGTTAGGGTTCAGGTTGGGATGGAAGGGGTCTTCGGCCACCCAGCCCTTGAAGCCCGGCCCCGTCTGCGGCGAGCCCTGGAAGAGCGCGGCCTTGTAGTTGCCCGCCCAGGTGTAGCAGCCGGCGCCCGGCTTGCCGATGTTGCCCGTGAGCATGAGCGGCAGGAACTGTGCCCGGTTGGCGAGGGTGGCGTGAAACCAGTGGTTAATGCCCTCGCCGATGTGCAGCGCCACCGGACTCATCGTGGCGATGTCCTCGGCGAGCTGCTCGATCAGATGCTTGGGCGCGTTGGTGATTTCGGCCACCGTGTCCAGGTCATAGTCCTGCAGGTGCTCGCGGTACATGGCCCACAGCGTCATCACCTCCACCTCGCTGCCGTCGGCCAAGGTGACCGTGCCGCTCCAGTCCAGCACCGGGTCAATCCCCTTTCGCGTCAGCGCGTCGCCTACGTCGTCGCGCGTGATGGCCTTGAACTCGCCCGACGCGTCGCGTACGACGTAATCGCCCAGCCGCTCGTACTGCTCTGGCTTGAGACCCTGCAGCTTGAAGCTGGGCCCCTCCGGGTCGAGGCCGGGCCGATAGCCGGGGAAGAGTTCATCGGCGCGCAGCCGCTTCAGCGTGTCCAACCGCACCAGCAGCGGGAAATCGGTGAAGCGCTTGATGAAATCGGCGTCGTAGCGTTCGTTGTCCATCAGCCAGCGGGTGATGCCCAGGAAAAGGGCCGTGTCCGTGGCAGGACGGATGGGGATCCAGTAGTCCGACTTAGTGGCGGGCGGTGAATACTCCGGCGTGATAGTGACGATCTTGGCCCCGCGCTCCATGCACTCCACGAAGAAGTGGGAGTCGGCCATCTTGTTCTCGACCAGGTTCTTGCCGCACTGGATGTGCAGCCGCGAGTTACGTAGGTCGTTGAAGTCCTCGTCCGAGGTCTGCAGGCCGGTGACGAAGGGATGGCCGGGCGCCTGGTCGCCGTGCCAGGTGTAGTTGGACCAGGTGCGGCCGCCCTTGGCCTCTTCCGGGCCGACCCCGCGGAGGTGAGCATCGAGCAGGGCCAGGCCGTTGGCGAAGCGGTACATGCCGTACTTGCCGATGACGCCCAGCAGGCCCATCCCACCGCGGCACTTGAAGGTGCGCGTGCCGGCTCCACCCATGGCCTCGATCATCTCCTCCGGGTAGCCCTGTTGCCGCAGCAGCGCGATCCCCTCCTCGCCGGAATAGCGCCGCGCGATGGCGACCATGCCCTTGGCGATATAGCGGTAGGCCGTGTCCCAATCTACCGGCATCAGCTCGTCCGTCCCCCGCGACGTGAACTTGTACTTCTCCTGGTTTTCCGGCGTCAGCAAGGGGAAACCGTCGTCGGCCCACTCCTTCCAGCCCTTGCGCATGAGCGGCCCCTTGAGCCGGTGCGGCCCGTAGACGCGACGATGGAAGGTCTGGCCCTTCTTGCAGCCGCGCGGGTGCCAGTGGGCCGTGGCCTTGTTGCCGTAGAGGTCGCTGTAGCGCTCGACGTCGTAGTTGGTCTCGCAGCGCAGGATGATGCCGTTGCGCACGAACGCGCGCAGCCGGCAGGCGTGGGTGTCGTTGGGCGAACAGACGAAGGTGAAGGAGGAATCGTAACGGTACTGGTCCCGATAGACGCGCTCCCAGTCGCGGTTGGGGTAGGCGGCCAGCGGGTTGTCCACGCTGATCGGCTGCAGGACCAGCCATTCCAGCGGGCTGCCGAACACCAGGGCGGCCAGCGCAGCGCCGCCGGAGAGCTTGAGGAAATCGCGACGCGAGATGGCAGACATGGCTTCACCTTTACGAGGGGAGATCCTGGATGACCGCCAGCAGATCGGCGGTGTGACGGCCGATGCGCCGGTGACGGATGAGGCTGAGCTCATCGGTGAGCAACGAGGCCCGGACGATGGGCAGATCGGGATGGGCGGCCAGCAACGGGCAGAGGTCCATGACCCCGGTTCCATCCTCGGCGAGGGCCAGGATGACATCGGGCTGCGTCACGGGGATATGCTTGAGCGCCTGGGCGGCATCGGAGGCGACGCCGACCACGGCGATCATCTCGTGTTGGCGCAGCCATGCCATCACGGCCTCGGCAAAGAGCGACCCGCCGATGATGAAGACCTTGTGAACCGTCGCAGCCATAGGCATCCTCACCTTCGCTGCGAGTCAGTATAGGCCCCTCCCCCTCCCCTGACTATCCCTCGTTGCCGGTACAAAGGATGAAAAAAGAGGGATTTTGGGATGACGCTTTACGCTTGAGAATTAG
>JANWYQ010000050.1 GCA_025055015.1 Caldilineales bacterium | reverse complement strand
GGCGTTGCCGTCCGGGGTGAGCACTACCAGGTCAATCCGACCGCTAATGCCCAGCCGCTCTGACACGAGCGCTACATCGAACCGTCGCTCGCCCTCGGCTAGCCCGTACAGCCGCAAACTCCGGCGGTGCTCGTCTTGTCGCGCTTTTTCGTGGGCCTCAACGCCCGCCTCCATTTTAAAGGTTGCTGGCCGGATCAACGGCAGGCAGTAGCTATAATAAACAACTCTGGGGCAATACGCAAATTGCTTGAGGTCAGTCACCTGGAGGTACCATGACCAGCGAGAGGATCGAGGAGCCGGCTCAGCAGCCACCGACTCTGCGTCCAGAGCTGTGTCAAGCACCTGCTCAAAGACTGCCTTAGCTGCCAGTCGCTCGTCCATCGCTTTGCACCCTCTTGTGGTCGCTATTACCAGAACGCTCTTCTTGGATCAGCTCCAGACGGGCTTCCCAGTCCTTGGCACATAGGGGGAAGAGCTGCACCTTGCCCGCCTTCTTCCCGAGCCGCTTTTTTATCTTCATCATGAGCTCCTCCTGGTGGGTGCGGCTCAGATTGCCCACGAAGGCTGAGTACTGGATGCGATCCAGGCCGTAGTCCAGGCAAAAGTCCGCGATCTTGGTGCGTGTACGATCGTCAGGGATGTCGTAAACCAACAAGCAGTTCATCGGCCACTACCAGCTCATCACAAACGGCTCATAGGTATCCCGTTCCCCGCGCACGAAGGTGGCCACATGCCGCGCCTGCATCTGCACAATGCTGAGCAGCTTATGACGCTTGCCTTCGTAGCGCTCCTCGCCGTCCAGCCGCCCCAACACCTTCTCCGCCAAGAGCCGGCGGCTTTCGGGCACTAGCCGCCCCTGCGCGTCCAGCGTAACCGGCATGCCTTTGTTTACCATGCCCAAAACGGTCCGATCCACGACCGGTTGGCGAAACTCCTCGATGAGGTCCAGCACCAGGCTAGGCTTGCCAGGCCGATCCACGTGTAGGAAACCGGCGTAGGGATCGAGGCCGGCCAGCACGCACGCCCGCTCTACCGCTGTGTAGAGGATGCCATAGCCATAGTTCAAGGCCGAGTTCAATGGGTCCCGCGCGCCCTGCGTCTGACGGCCCGGCCACTCCATCTCGGCCAACAGTAGCCGTCCTATGGCCTCCCAGTACTTCTGCGCTGCACGGCCCTCAGCCGACAACAGTTGGAAGCGCACCTCGTCCACCCGCGCGGCGCTGAGGCGGATGACCTCCTCCTCATGTTCGGCCACCTCGGTGGCCAGCCGCCGTATCTCGTCGTGCAGCGTCGGGTCCTTCTCCTTGCGGTACTTGGCCATGTACTTGAGCAGGTTAGCTTGGTTGCGGATCTTGCCGATGGCCATAGCCTTGGCCAGGGCAACCCCACGTGTATCCTCGGCCGCTCGCAGCTGAGCCCTTCTGGTCTCTACGGTGCCGGTGAGGCCGGCCGAGTAGAGGGAGGCGTAGGGCTGGCCGCGGCTGTCCAGGAAGTGGATAGGGATACCGCGCTCGCTGCAGGCGCGCACGGCCTCTGCCGACAAGCTGGCGCCGGTGGTGGCAATGAGCACAGTCTCCAGGTGGAGCAGGGGCGCCTGCGCCAGCAGATCGCCCGTCTTGAGCCTTTCTACTTGCAGGCGCTCCGAGTGTTTGCCGACAAAGGTACCGTGTTCCTCAACGATCAAGTGGGTCACAATCCCCATCGGTTCCCTCCTTGCGGACATTTGTGCGCTGGGCCGGCCACACGCCGACCCCTAGGCCGTACCTTAGTCGGCCACCTTTCGCAATGGACGGGGAGCCTCTGCGCCGCTAAGCACGGCCATCACGTCCACGCCGTGCGCCCACTCAAAGTCGGCCAGCTGACGGATCCGTCGGATGGTTTCCTGATGACGCCGGCTGCCGTCCAGGTGCAGCCATTCCATGAAGGCGTCCCACGAGCCGCCAAAGCGCAGGTTGCGTTCCAAGGCCAGCAGCACGTCGGCGTCCCGCAGATCAGGTCCAGGCGGCCGGCGGACGGGCCACGGCGCATACAGCAAGGCCTCAAGGCTTGCGCAGCCGCAAGGATCCTCAACCCACACGGCCTCCACATGATCGAGCAGGCTCGTCAGTTGGTCCAGGGCCGTTTGCCAGGCGGGCAGGGCAGCCTGTAACGCATGCCTGGCCTCAGGCAAGTTGAGAACGCACAACAAGTATTGCAGCGGCACCACCATGCCGGCCTCGGCCTCTACGCTTTGACAGGCTAAAGCTCGAACCTGGTCCACCTGGTCGAAGAGCTCTTCGCACATCAGGTGCAGCAGCGCTTCAACCCGGTCCGCCTCTGTCACGCACGCCTCGTTCATGACGGTTGCCTCCGACCTTGCGCATCCGGGTGGACGAACTACCCAACGAACGAACGCCCCTCGATGCTCTGCGGTAGCCGTCTCCCGATCTCCGGTCTAATCACCGGCCATGGTTCACCGATCACCGGTTACCATCGTATACCAGCCGCTGCCTTTGACTGCGTTTTTGCCCACGTGGGTGCTCATACCCCAGACGAGCCAGGGCAGCAAGGGGCGCCACACATCGGTATCGGCCTGGTAGCGGGCCAGTCCTACGTAGCCGCCTAGGTTCTGCTCCCGCTGCAGGCGCTGCGAGTGACCTTTGACGTCCCACCAGTGGGTGTGGTCCTCCACCAGGGTCACTCGTTCTGCAAGGCCTCGCAGGGTGTGCCAATCGGGAGGCTCGGCGCCCCTTCCGAAGGTAGCCTGCAGCTCGTGCACTCGTTCCAACAGGCGCTGGAACAGCGGCCGGAAGAGAGGAGCGCGGACGAGCTGGCCGCGGTCCACGATGCGCGCGGGCGTGAGGAAGCGCAGGCCGAGGCGGCCACCCGCGGTCTGTATCTTTCGCTCCAGGCGCTGGGCTGCTCGCTTCACCAGCTCCTCCGTGACCGGCCGGCGCGGCATGTCCACCACCCGCCCGCCCTCGGCCATCAACGGCAGGCGGTCGCCAGAAAGGGGGTTAACCTCCTCGATGGTGCACAGGGAGAAGCGGCCACGACTCGGCCGGCCCTGGGGCGACGAGGCTGCCGTCGGCTTGCCCACTCCCTCCCGACCCATGAGGGTCACGGCCAGGACCAGGTAGGGGAACAGGGCCACCGCGTGGCCGTAGAGGGTTATGCCGAAGCTGAAACGCTGGCCGGGCTCGAAAGCGCGCTGGCGGCCTAGCAGGGGCTCTATAGCGTAGGGACGGCGGGCGTCGCCTGCAGTGGCCTCGTAGGTCAATAGCCAGCAGACGGGGCAGGCTGCCTGATGCACCTCGTCGGCCTGACCCTGTACCGGGCAAAAGTGGCGCTGAAGGGCGCTCACCATGGCCCCGCGCAGGGCAGACCCGGTGTAGTCGTCGAAGGCCAGCGGCGTGACGGCTTCGACACAGAAGCGAAAATGGGTTGCGGTGAAGTCAGTCATGGTATCCTCCTATGGATCGAGATGGGGTGTTTGGGTTTGCGATTTTTCACCTGTTGGCGTATGGCTCGTCCTGGGGCAGGACAGACTGACCGCCCTGCCCCAGGACGATGGTTGTTAATGTGCTGGTCGGCCAGGTGCCTTAGGCATGGGCCGGTGCTCATAGAGGTTCTTTGTAAGCCGTAGGCACGGTGCCTTGCGATCCATGCCTATTCACAGCATCAAAGCCGGCGCGCCGGTCACAGGTCTAGGCGTTGGTAGACGGTGTAGCCGCGGGAGGATTTGAGCAACCGGTAGGGAAGGATCACGTCCCTGCGCACTCGGTCCACCTTCGGCTTGATTTCGCTATCCCTGCCACGGCCGTAAACGTTAGCCTTTTCGAAGGTAAGGGTAGCCCCCCATTCGTCCAGCCGCTGGATGAGGCCCAGTGGGAACGCCTGGGGACGCTCGCCAGCCATTAGATCAGGGCCGTCGAGCGCAACGAAGTCCGAAGGGGTCTCGTCGCCCGAGGTCGTTTCTTTCTGAGGTGGCTCGAGTAGCTGGAAGAAGCCACCGCGCTTGCCGAAGTAGTTCGCCTGAGCCAGCCAAGGCCGCACGGTCTGCAAGGCCTGTCCGCTGCCACCGAAAGCCAAAGCCAGCTCGCCGGCTAGGTACACGTACTCTCGAAAGGCAATGGTTTGTTGCATCTCCCGGCCGCGAGCTTCTGCGTCCCGTTCCGGCTTGAGGACCTTGACAAAAGTGCTGGTCACGGCGGCGTAGGCTGGCGGCCGCATCGCCAGCCGCAACGACTTGATCTGCTCGAAGGCCCTCGGCCCGGCGGCAATGCCCTCGGTGCGAATGGCCACGTCCAGCAGCGCCATGCGGATGGCAAAGGGCGTGGGCACTAGCAGGCTCTTGCCGCCGGTCGAGGTCGCGTCCCCGTGCTTCAAGGAGAACAAGCTGGTGGGCTGATAGCGGGCGATGAGCCACTGCATGGTCAGCCTCCTTGGGCGAACAACCGATACGGCTTCGTCTCCTGGATGATCTGCTGCATGATGGCCGCGAACTCGGCCGTGTTGACGAAGGTGTGCACTTTCAGGTTGCCATCGCTGTCCAGCGCCTTTGCCACCGCCTGCACCTGCTCCTTGTAGTCATCGGCCAGCGGGCTGATGGTAGGCGCAGGCAGCACGGCGTAGCTGACCGTTACCACTCCCTCGAAGTTGAGGATGTGTGGGTTCTGCGTGTTGCGCATGGCGCCGGCCGGCTCCACGTAGGTGTGCAGCACGCTGCGCAGGAAGGTGCGATGGCGCTTCAGCCGTTCGTCCTCCGCGACGACGTAGGTCTGGCTGATGTCGTTGAAGCCAATGCGCGCTAGCTCGAAGTTGGCCACCGAGGCATAGACGCCCGACGACGCCGGCCGGTGGAAGATGGGCTGGGTCACCCCCTGCCCGCCACGTTCCTGGGCATAGCGCACGTGGAAATACGACTCGGTGCGCACCTTCTCGGGAAGGCCCACCACCCAACTGAACTCCGCCACCGACTTGCGAGGTATCGAGCGGGCGCCGCGCGCAATGAGAGTTCCTTCGGTGTCTTCCAGTGCACATTTGGTGAGCAGGCTGTTGATGGCTGCGGCATCGGAGTCCGGCAGGGCGCGCAAGAACTCGCTATCGCCCAAGATTCGATCGGCGCGAAAGGTCTTGCACCCTTCGCACAGAGCCATCCTGTTCTCCCGCGCTAGCAGGTAGAAATGCTCAGCCTGGATGTGCTTGAACATGTCGCCGCTGATGGCGTTGACCTTGTGGACGTTACCCGCCGTGTCCACCACCGCCACGGTGCGGGTCATGGTCTGGTTGCCCTCGCCGCCCTCGTTGTTCAGGGAGTGCAGCTCCAGGGTCAGGCGGCCGCAGATGGACAGGCTATAGATCGGTTTCAGGTTGTCGGACATGGGTTGAACTCCTTGTTTAAGAGAACGAATGATCAGCTGTTGGGTTGCTCCTCGCGCGGCTCGCGGGCGTAGCCGTAGGCGATCAGCAGATTGGCGACCACCTCGGAGCCGTATTCGTCAATCAGGCGCACGATCTCAGCGATGTCGTCGGTGCGCACGTCCTTGCGCATCTGCTGGCCCTTGCTCTCCAGCTTCTGCACGTTCTCCTGGTTGTAGCTCTGGATGAAGTCGGTGAGCGCGGCCACGAACTCGTCTCGCACCGTCCCTTTGCGCTTCAGCTCTGCGCCCAGGCCATAGCGCACGTCATAAAGGTTGTCCTGTTTGTTGGCCTTGCGCGTCTGCGGGATGATGGTGGCGTGGCGGATGGCGTAGGCCACGTTCTGAAAGCCGCTGTTCTCCACGATGGGGGTGAGGTCCTTCCGGTTGGTCATCATGAGCCTCCTGAGTCGACATGTGGTAAAGGTTGGCACATAGCGCGCGCCGTCGTTCAGCCGTCGCACGATCTCATGGCTGTAGCCGGCGGCGAAGTCGAAAAACGCGTCCCAGTTGCCGCTGGAGACGAAGTCGCGATAGCGACGCAGCAGGTCGAAGCCGTCGCTGTGGGTTTCATCAACGCCGCGTATCACCTCCAAGTGTTCGTCAATGATCCCCTGCAGCACCACTACATCGTCTCGCGTGCGCAGGTCGCCGCTCCAGGCCGGCAGGCTGAGGAAAGACAGGTTGACCATCGTGTAAGCGTTGCGGCTCAGCAGTTTGAACTGGGCAACGTGGAAGCCGGCCACGACCTTCTCCGGCGCAGCGGGCAGGTCAAAGTCATCGTCGTCGCGCCAGGCCGCCTCCACGTAGTCCAGCCAGGCCTTGGAAAAGAGCAACACGCTGGAAATGTCGGTCTTCAAGGCCGTCTGGCCGCCCCGCTCGCGCCATAGATAGCGGTTGAAGCGGGCGAAGGCCTCTTGGTGAGCCTGCCAAGACAGGCGTAGCGGCGCCACCACATAGACTTTCCAGTCGTTGGTGTCCATAGTTTGCCGCGGCGTCAAGCAATGCCATAAGCCAACCGCCTTCAGGTATTCCTCCGGCCAGGGCCGATCCTTGATATTGTCCATGCGCAAGGCGTTGGCCTTGCTCTCATTCAGGCCCTTGCCCTGGTGGGGATTTAGGAGTTGCGAGGCTGTTTCCTCAGGCTTGATGCCATCGCGCTTTGCCAGTTTCGACCACATCACCAGTGCATCGTCTGCATCGCTGTCTGCGCGGGCAAACAGCGCTAGGATAGCAGAAAGGTGGTCAGCAAGCCTGACACGGACTTTGTTCCATTGAGAGGCAATGCGGTTGTATATGCCGTCCGCCTGCATGCGAAAATCGCCCAGGAATACCACGGTTGCCCAATCCGTCGGCGGTTCCAGGTCACGAAGCTGTTGCTCCAGGTCGGTGCCGCGCACACCCTGCTCGGCCAAAACCCTACGCTGCTCTCCCCACAGCTTGACTTGTGCCCAGGTTTCGTCCACGTCGCGAGTTGGCTCGTTATCCGCTGCAGCTTGCCCTCGCCGCACAATCATGGGCGCCGGATTACGCAGTGCCGGTAGACGATGCACCCACTCCTCTCGCACCGGCTCGCTCAGCCGCACCAGATAGTGCCCGCCGCCGTCCTCGAGCACGATGCGCCAGCGCTCGGTCGGATCTTTCACCTGCCGGAAGATGTGGTCCAGCAGCGTCGCCAGCCCATAGGCCACCAGCACGTCGCTATAGGTGCCGGTGCGCTAGGGCACGTAGTAGATGTCTCGGTACATCAGCCTTCCTCCTGCGACAGCCCGTCGCACAGTCGCAAAATGCGGACGATCACGAAATACTGAAACCACCAGGCCCAGTCGCCGTCGGGCGGCGCCTCGGGCAGATGCTTGCGCACGTTGGGTGCCTCCTCGCCGGAGCGCAGCCAACCGGCCCAATTCCTCCAGCTCGCATCGCCGATCGCAGCCAACGCCTCGGCCATCGTCTCGCGGGCCCGAGGATGCAGGCGATAGGGCTTCGCTTCGTCCAGTCCGGGACTATGGTGGCGGGCAATGGCCGTGAAGACCGCACGGTAGAGGCCAGGATAGGTGCGTCCGTCCAACGCCTCGAACAACAGCTTCACGGCAGCCGATGCGCTTTCGCCGGCGTGGGTAGAGGGCTTGTAGCGGCGCGTCTTGCGCTGAGCTTCCTCGTGAATCGGGTTGCCGCGCTCGTAGTGCGTGTGTGCTACCAGGAAGGGCGGCGTGCCCTCGCCGATGGCCTCCTGATAACTGGTTGCGAACCGCTGCCAGCCCTCGCTTAGCTTGCCCACGTCGTGCAGGGCGATTGCCAGCCTCACGGCCCGCTCCAACAGACCTGCCGGTAGGTGCCAATCCTCTTCTTGCTCAGCGAATCGGCGGGCCGGCCAGGCCAGCCGGCGGCGCAGACGGCCGTCGGCCACCGGGTTGCGGCTGGCAAGATCCCCCTCGAAGATGCGACGCATGCCGGCGATGTGCGCCGTGTAGGACTCGAGCTGATACCCGGCGTAGTCGGGTCGCTGTCGAAGCACGGTCGTCGTCGGCGAAGTGTAGCTGCCGTCGGAGGCCAACCCCAGCCGCAGCCCATGCTCGGCGTCGTAGGCCGCTAGCTGAGGATGGACGGCGAAGATCAGCGACAGGCCGATGTCATCGGGCTTTTCGACGTCGAGCCAGCGGTAGGCGACTTCCTCATCCTTCTCCTCGTCCCCTTGTGGGGCTGGATAGCGCAACGCCCAATCCAATCCCATCTCGTCGCGCAATTGATTGAGTTCCTTCAGCTTGCCGCGGAGGGTGCCGTGCCACAGAGCGATGCCCTGAAAGCGATAAGGGCTTTCCTCGCTCAGGCCGCAGGGTGCCTCGTACACTATGACCGAACGACTATCCACCTTGCGGATGAGCTGCGGCCGGGCGCTGGCATCCCCGCGTATTAGCGCGTCGGTGATGCGCTGCCAGAGCTCGCCCTGTCCCTCGCGCATGACCTGAAGCATGGCCGCGTCGGCCTCGCCATGGGCCTGGTTGACTATCTCCTGTTCGGCGGCAAAGTCCAGGATGGCCCCATCTCGCTCGCGGAACGCCTGCCAGGAGCGGTCGCATACGACGACTTCAGCTTTGTTTTCGCCGTAGGGCGCATAGTTCGGCTCGCCGTTCTCCTTCTCCGGCACCGGATACACGATCACCTGGCCCTGCTCGCCCGGATAGCGGGCGCAGCGGCCGGCCCGTTGCAGCACGCTGGCCGCCGGCGCGATCTCGGTGTGTAGCGTTTGGGCGCTGATGTCCAGTCCTACCTCAACCACCTGCGTGGCGACGACAATCAGCGAGGGGCCATCGCCAGCTTCTAGCCCCCGTGGGTTCCATAGGGCCTGCAAGAAGGCCTCCTTGAGCTGGCGGTGCGGCCGCTCGAAGCGGCTGTGCAGCAACATTACCCATGGCCGTCCCTCTGGGCCGGTGGCTAGGCGATCTCGGAGCATCTGTACCCCTTGCGCAGCCGCCTTGTCCCATTCATCCCCCAGGTGGCCCGCCAGCGCCTGATAGATAGGCCCCAGGTCGGGATCAGTGACCGGTACTGGCCGACATCCGGCCTGGCGCAGCTGTTCGTAAAGCGCAATGGCTCGATCTACGGTGTTACACACTGCCAGCGAGCGGCGATCGTGGGCCGCCAAAACCGTCTCGGCGGTCAGATCCTTATCTGCCACCTCGAACCGGCGCTGCTTGCGGGGCTGCTGGCCCTGTCGGGTCTCGATGCTGGCCACTTCGTCGGGCGGGACAACGATCACTTCGGCGTTGAGCAAATCGCCAATAGCCGCCAACATTGTCTGCGAAAAGGTGGCTGTCATCAGCAGAAAAGGCGCCAGGCGACCTACCAGGCGGAGAAGCTGCAAGGTAGATTGTGTCGCTTCGTAAGGAAACAGGTGAAACTCGTCGAACACCAGATACGAGCCGAGCACTGCACCTACGTTCAGGTTAGCCCGGCCAGGCGACAGGCTGTAGGGAACGCCGAGCACGCTGCTCAAGGTTTGGTCGAGGGTGGCGAAAACCAAATCGCCCACCAATTCCGGGTCTTCTGGCCGCTCGCCGGTCTGAATGCGCACGTCTAGCTTGCGACGATGCACGCGCTCGTAGCGCCGGGCCAAGTCGTGATACTCGCGATAGAATTGGTTGGCTAGCACACGCATGGGCACCGAGTAGAGGCACTGCCTGGGGAAGGCGTCATCGGGCAGGTCGAAGAACGCCTCAATGAAGGGCGCCAGCGCTGCGCGCGTCTTGCCCGAACCAGTAGGGGCTTGCAGGACCACCGAACGGCCCTTTAGCAGATGTGACTTCACCAATTCCTGAAAGGCGTAAAGCGGCACAGCTAACCTCTGAAAAAGTCATCCAGCGTGGAACTCTTTCCAGCGTGCCACGAACTGACATGCCAGCTATATAGCTCGGCCAACGCTTTAGCCTCGCCCATCAGCGTCTCCCGAAGTTCCTCCGGCGCCAGCACCTCACAGTCCGCGCCCCAGCCTCGGATCCACGGCATCATCTCCTGCGGCTCGGCCACCCGCGCCCGCCAGATCAAGTAGCCGTCCGATTGGGTCTCCACCTGCTGCGCCCGGTGCCAGCGGCTCTCCCGCACCCGCATCGCCACCCGCGGATGGAAGCGCAGCACCACCTCCACCGGCTCTGCCTCGGTGTACCAGATGCCCCAGGCGTCCCGCAGCAGCGCCTTGGGGTCGAAGCTCGGTGGGATCTCGTAGCGGTCGTGGAGGATCTGCGCCGAGCGAAGGCGCTCGATCTTGAAGGTGCGGATGGCGCCGGGCGGCTCCCGAAAGCCGATGACGTGCGCTGTCTGGCCCACGGCATAGGGCTCAATGAAATAGGGGGAGAAGGTGTACTCGAAGATCCGGCCGTCCTCCATCTGGTGCTGCACCTTAAGCTTGCGCCCCGCTGACCAGGCCTCCGTGAGCTTCTCCAACACGTCGAGATACACCGGATCGCGGTAAGCCGCCTCTTCGTCCATCACATCGGCGGAACGCAGCAGATGCTGGCTGACGTTTTTGTCCAGCCGCTGCAGGGCGATGCCCAGCTTGCGCAGCGCCGAGGCCGCGTGGGGGTTCTGCTTGTCGGTGCGCGTGGCCAGCAGCCGAGTGGCCAGGTGGATGGCCATCACCTCGTGCAGGCTAAACGACGTCTTGGTAAGATCGGCGTTGCGGTCGAACTTCAGGCGGCCATCGTAGTCCTCGTAGATGCCCGGCGGGAGATGGCCCTTGTCGAGGTACTTGGTGATCGTGGACCGGTGCACACCTAGGCGCTTTGCGATCTCGGCGCGGGTTAAACCTTCCGGATGGGCCCAGAGCAGCTTTTCGATCCGCAAAAGGCGCAGGGCTTTTTCCTCGGCTCGGCTCATGATGGACTTCCTTATCCGTGACCTTGTGGCGAACTGCCCTATTTTAGCGCAGCGCGTCGCCGAATTCCGCAAAAACAGCGCGGCTCGGGCCAAAATTCGTCAGCGGCGTTTCCCAAAGAGCGACAGCCGTCCCCGGTCGTCCTCGCTGAGCAGGATGCCGGCGTCCTCCAGCGCCGGCAGCGAACGAGTCACGGTGGAGGGCTGCAGGTTGAGATGGCGGGCGATCTCGATGGGCTTGCAGTGGGGATGGCGCTCCACATAGTCGGCGATTTCTGCCAGGCGGTTGCTGTCAACCTTGCGTCCCATAGCGACCTCCGGTCTGTGGTAGTCTTTGACCCCACAGTACCAGAGGTCTGTTGCCAGTACGGCAACACCAGACAGGAAACTCTCCAGTTTCCTCTTTCGTTTTCCCTTGGCGGTCACCCCCGTTGACTCTGTTCCTTCGACGGTGCCAGCTTGGCCATGGCTGTTGGAAGCGCTCACCCCCTTGTCTCGGGGTACCACACAAGTAGGCCGTGATTGCAAAGCCCGCCAAGACACTGGCTGAGCGCCCGGCACGAGCGGCTCGGCGCTTAAACGATCAGGACCGCATCTCCGGCTCTGAGGTGAGTTACAAGACCATCCCATGGCGAATCAGACCATTTACAAGTTGCCCCTGATTCTTGAGCACCAAGCCGAGGGAGGCTACACCGTTACCTGTCCGCTCCTACCTGAGCCAATCACCGAGGGAGACACCGCTGCTGAAGCCTTCGAGAATGTCAGGGAGGCGTTGCTCGCAGTGGTGGAAGCCTATTAAGATGCGGAGCGTCTGTTGCCGCCAGTCTCGCAGTGACTTGCCCTGGATGGCTCAGTGCCTTTCTGAAGGTTGTGTGCTCAGCGAGGTCACCGTGGCCTCCTCTCACCCTTAGAGCCTCGCCCTCGAGGCCCAAAGCCCACTAACACACCGAGCCCAGTATACCAAACTTTCCGCCTCAGCGCATCAGAGATTCCTCAGAGGTTCCTCTGATTTTTCCCCGATTTTTCGCAGCCCGCGCCAACCGGCCGTTAGTTGACGCCATTATACCATCGCCCACGCCTCCGTCAACCCCACCACGCGCAGCGACCGTCCGCGGTCAGGCCGCGAACGGCCACCCAAGCAATCGCCAAGCCGCTTGCGGAGGCGCTCCCTCCGCTCGGCACTTGCTCCCTGCCCCCACTTGAGGTACAATAGCCTTGGTCGTGCTAAGCGGGGCGCTAGCGGTGCCCTGTACCCGCAATCCGCTATAGCGGGGCCGAACTCCCGCTCCGAGGGTTCGACAGCCTTTGTGACTGCCCGGCCGCATGGCGTGGAAGGCTGGGTCCTGTGCGGCGCAGGCCCGTGAACCTGGTCAGGACCGGAAGGTAGCAGCCATAAGCGGTCACCTGTGGGTGCCACGGGGTAGCCTGGCCGGAGCCGATGAGCCGGGTAAGCCGGGGGCTGCAACTCGACGAGGGGTGCACGACCAGCACTCATGGCCAGAGGCAAGCCAGCCGGCTTGCCTCTGTGCTTTTGCCCGCCGTCAGCCCGTACAGCTTGCCTGCCGGGCGGCGGCCACGGCGCCAGGAGGGCATTCCCGCCCCTCCTTTGACATTTGCCTCCATCTGGCATACAATGCCCCTGCTGCCCCCAAGGGGCAGCATCTCATTTGTAACGATTGCGTCTACGGAGGCCGGCGTTCGCATGAGCGTTCAACGACCTAAGACTGCGGCGGAGATCCGCGAGGCTTTCCTTCAGTTCTTCGAGGCGCGCGGCCACACGCGCGTGCCCAGCTCCCCCTTGGTGCCCGTGGGAGACGACACCCTGCTGTTCACCAACGCCGGCATGGTGCAGTTTAAGAACACCTTCCTGGGCCTGGAGAAGCGTCCCTACCTGCGCGCCACCAGCAGCCAGAAGTGCATGCGCGTCAGCGGCAAGCACAACGACCTGGAGGAGGTGGGCCCCTCTCCCCGCCACCACACCTTCTTCGAGATGCTGGGCAACTTCTCCTTTGGCGACTACTTTAAGCGCGACGCCATCCACTACGCCTGGGAGTGCCTCACCCAGCTCTACGGCATCCCGCCGGACCGGCTGGTGGTCACCGTCTTCCACGACGACGACGAAGCCTTCCGGGTCTGGCATGAGGAGATCGGCCTGCCCGCGGAGCGCATCATGCGCATGGGCGAGAAGACCAACTTTTGGTCCATGGGCGACACCGGCCCCTGCGGCCCCACCAGCGAGCTCCACTACGACTGGGGCCCGCAGGCGTGCACCTGCGGCCGACCCGACTGCTCCGTGGCCCTGGACAACGGCTGCGGCCGCTGGCTGGAGGTGTGGAACCTGGTGTTCATGCAGTTCAACCAGGCCGCCGACGGCACCCGCACCCGGCTGCCCCAGCCCGGCGTGGACACCGGCATGGGCCTGGAGCGCCTGGTGTCGGTGCTGCAGAACGCCCCCAGCAACTACGACACCGACCTCTTCCTGCCCATCATGGCGCGGCTGCAGCAGCTTGCGGGGCACAGCGACGCCCAGCGCCGCGCCCGATACGTCCCCTATCGCGCCATTGCCGACCACAGCCGCGCCATGGCCTTCTTGATCGCCGACGGCGTGCTGCCGGGCAACGAAGGCCGCAGCTACATCCTGCGCCTGATCCTGCGTCGCGCGGCCCGCTTTGGCCGGCTGCTGGGCTTCCAGGAGCCCTTCCTGGCGCGCGTGGCCGAGACGGTCATCGAGAGCATGGGCGACGCCTACCCGGAGCTGCGCGAGCGCCGCGACTTCATCCTGCGCAACATCGAGCTCGAGGAAGAGCGCTTCCTGCGCACCCTGGACATCGGCCTGTCGCTGCTGGACGGCCTGGTGCAGCGGCTGAAGGCCGAGGGCGGCACGGTGCTGCCCGGCGTCGAGGCCTTCCGCCTGTGGGACACCTACGGCTTTCCGCTGGACCTGACTCGCGACCTAGCGGCGGAGCACGGCCTGACCGTGGACATGGCCGGCTATCGGGAGGCGCTGGAGGAGCAGCGCCAGCGCGCGCGGGCGGCAGCCCAGTTCGGCGCGGTCACCGAGCGCGACCTGAGCCCCTACCTGGCCGTGCTCAACCGCCTGCCCGACCGCTCGGTGGACCACGTCTACCTCAGCGGCGGCCAGGCCAGCTCCTACGTGGCCGCCCTGCTGGTGGACGGCAAGCCGGTGGACCAGGCCACCGCCGGCCAGGCGGTGGAGGTGGTGCTGCCCACCACCCCCTTCTACGTGGAGGCGGGCGGCCAGGTGAGCGACACGGGCAAGATTGTCCAGGAGGCCGCCCAGCCCGCCTGGGAGGTGGAGGTGACGGACATGGCGCGGCCGGTGCCCGGCCTCATCACCCACGTGGGCGTCGTGAAGCACGGCGCCGTGCGGGTGGGCGACGCGGCGCGCGCCGAGGTGGACATGGAGCGGCGCTTCGACATCATGCGCAACCACACCGCCACCCACATCCTGCACGCCGAGCTGCGCTACATCTTGGGCACCCACGTGCACCAGGCCGGCTCCCTGGTGGCGCCTGACCGCCTGCGCTTCGACTTCACCCACCCCACCATGCTGCGGGAGGAGGAGCTGCGGCTGATCGAGCAGTCGGTCAACGACGCCATCCTGGCCGACTACCCGGTGCGCGCCCGCTGGAGCGGCTACCGCGAGGCGCTGGCCGAGGGCGCCATGGCCCTCTTCAGCGAGAAGTACGGCGACGTGGTGCGGGTGGTGGAGATCGGCGAGCCGGGCAACGTTTGGAGCAAGGAGTTGTGCGGCGGCACCCACGTGGACTCCACCGCCCAGATTGGCATCTTCCACATCGTCAGCGAGGGCAGCGTCGGCTCTAACGCCCGGCGCATCGAGGCGGTCACCGGCCGCGCCGCTTACGAGCTGATCCAAGACCGCCTCAATCGGCTGCAGCGGGCGGCGTCCTTCCTGGGCGTGCCGGAGACGGAGGTGGACCGCAAGGTGCTGGGCCTCCTGGACCAGGTGTCCACCCAGCAGAAGGAGATCGCCCACCTGCGCGAGGAGCTGGCGCGCTACGAGTTCGAGGCGCTGAAGCAGCGCGTGGTGCACGTGGACGGCGTCGAGGTGCTGGCGGCCCAGGTGGCTGCGGCCGACATGAACACCATGCGCCAGATGACCGACTGGTTCCGCGACCAGATGGGCTCCGGAGTCGTGGTATTGGGCGCGGCCATCGCCGGCAAGCCCAACTTCGTGGCTGCCGTCACCCCTGACCTGGTGGCGCGGGGCCTGCACGCCGGCGAGCTGGTCAAGGCGGTCGCCCAGCGGGTGGGCGGCAGCGGCGGCGGCAAGCCGACCCTGGCCCAGGCCGGCGGCCGCGACCTGGCCGGCATGCGCAGCGCGCTGGCCGAGGTGCCCGCCCTGGTCAAGAAGCAGCTGGCCGGGCAGAAGAGCCGCTAGCCCCCCATGCCGCGAGGCGAGCAGCAACCCATGAGCGACCCGCGCGAGCTGGAGCCTCTGGCCCCGACGGTGGACGCCGTGGCCGACGACCTGCAGCACCAAGAGGCTCCGCCGTCCATCGGCAACGGCGACGCCGCCACCCACGTCGCGACCCTGCCTCCGGACGCCTCGGCGGCCGGCGTGCGCCGTCTCATCGCGGCCTGTTCCGGCGGGCGCCTGGTGCTGGTGGTTCCCGGCCGGCTGAACGGCTTCGAGCGCACGGCGCCGGCCATCTTCCAGGTTGCCCGTCGCCAAGCCGATCTGCAGGGCCTGCCGGTGGCCGTGGTGACGAAGCACAGCCTCCTGCGCGCGCTGGCCAGCGAGGCGGGGCTTCCTGTCTTCAGCACCGTCGAGGGCGCGCAGAGCGCCCGAACCTGGCGTGCGCCGGCGCCTGCGGGCGACGGCCGACCCCCGGCCCCGCGCCGTGATCCGCACGAGCCGGTGGACCAACAGCGGCGAGGCTGGCTGACGGCGCGCTTCCGCCGGGTGCGCATCGAGGAAGGGCTTCCGCCGCCGATCCCCGGCTGGCTGGAGGCCGTCGGCCTGGCGGGCTTGCTGGTCGGCCTGGTCGCTGCGCTCATCGGCCTGGTCGCCTTTGTGGTGCCGGTGGCCACGGTTCGCCTGGTGCCGGCCTTGGAGCCGGTCACCGCCACCGTCACCGTTACGGCGCGCCCAGATGTCACCGCCCCCCGCGCGGCGGACCGCGTGGTGCCGGCCCGGCGCATCGGCGAGCGGGTGGAGGCCGTGGACACCATCGAGACCACCGGCACCCGCTCGGCCCCCGACCAGCCCGCCCGCGGCTCGGTGGTCTTCATCAACCGGGGGCCCACGCCTCAGGAGATCCCTGCCGGCACCGTGGTCTCCACCTCCACCGGCGCCAATGTGCGCTTCCAGACCACCGAGCCGGCCCAGTTGCCGCCGGGCGTCGGTGCCCGGGCCACGGTGCCGATAGAGGCCCTGGAGCCCGGCCCCGTGGGCAACGTGCGCGCCTTCACCATCAACACCATCGAGGGACCGCTGGCCCTGGCCGCCAACGTGATCAACCCGGCTCCCACCAGCGGCGGCAGCGTTAAGCCGGTGGCTGTGGTCACCCAGGCGGACAAGGACCGCCTGCGCAGCCGCCTAGAGCCGCAGCTCAAGCAGCGGGCCTTTTCCGCCCTGGGCGAGCTGCTGAACGAGGGCGAGTTCGTGCCGCCGGAGACGGTGGGCACGCTGGTGGTCAGCGAGACCTACGACCGCTTCAACGACGAGCAGGCGGAGCAGCTCACCCTGGGCCTGCGCCTGTTGGCGACCGCGCTGGCCGTGGACGGCGCCGCCGCAGACCAGATGGCGCTGCAGGAGCTGGCAAACTCCTTGCCCCGCCGCACCCGCCTGCTGGTAGACACGGTCACCTACACCCGTGGGCCGGCCCAGGTCACCACGCTGGAGGACGGCACGCCGGTGATCACCTTCGACGTCACGGCCAGCGGCCAAGCCGTCCTGGACATTGACCCGGCGGCCGTGCGGGCCCTGATCCGAGGCCTGCCGCCGGCCGAGGCCGTGCAGAAGCTGCAGAGCGAGTGGTGGCTGCAGCAGCCGCCGGAGCTGGTCCTAGGGCCCGACTGGGTGCAGCCCATCCTGCGGCGGCTGGACCAGGACTGGCTGCCGATGCACGTGGTGGACCGGGTGCCGTGGCTGCCCTTCCGCATCCACGTCCGCATTGACCTGGCGCGGCCCGGCTGATGGACCTCGAGGAGACCGTGCCCCTCTCTCCCTCGCCGACGGCAGAGGAGACCGCCGCTCCCGGCGGCCCTGCCCCTGACCTGCCGCGGGCGGGTCGGCTTCTGGGCGTGGACGTCGGCCAACGCCGGATCGGCCTGGCCATCAGCGACGAGACCCAGTGGCTGGCCACCCCACTTCAGGTTGTGCAGCGCAGCGCGCGCGCCGAGGACTTTCGTCGCCTGGCGCACATTGCGGCCGAGCGCCGGGTGGTCGGCCTGGTGATCGGGCACCCGCTGAACGCCGACGGCAGCGAAGGGCCCCAGGGCCGCACCGTGGCCCGCTACGCCCGACACTTGGCAGAGACGCTCGGCCTGCCGTGGGTCCTGTGGGACGAGCACGGCTCCACCCAGGCCGCGTTGGAGCGCCTGGCCCATGCCGGCCGCCGGCGCCGCCAGATGCCGGTGGACGCCGAGGCCGCGGCGGTCATCTTGCAGGACTACCTGGACAGCCGCCGAGCCGGGCCGCCGGCTGCTCCCGAAGACCCCGTCTGAACCACCATGACCTACGACGATCGAGACCTGTTCCGTTCCCCGCGCGCGCAGCAGCGACGCCGGCTGTTGGCCCAGGGACGGCTGCGGCCGTCGGCGCCCTTTGGCCGCCGGCCCCTCTACCCCGGCGCGCGACCGGTGCGCGCGCCCAGGCCAGCGGCGCCCTGGTACCTGCGCCTGCTGGACCCGCGGCTCTACCTGCGCATGGCCGTGACCCTGGTGGCCTTGGCTGCCGTGGGGCTGATGTTCTTCGCCGGCGCCCAGCACCTGCGGGAGCAGTGGAGCGCGCCGCCGGAGCGCGCCGAGGGAGTGACCAGCGCCGGCCAGCTGGCCGGCCAGGCCCTCAGCCTGGACAACCTGGAGGACACCCTCATCGGGCTTTACCTGCGCATCCAGCAGCCTGTGCTGAGCCGCGCCATGGGCACCGGCACCGTGCCCATCTATTTCACCATCGAGCCGGGCGAGACGGCCGGCAGCGTGGCCGAGCGGCTGAAGGAGATGGGCTTGATCAGCGACGCCGGCCTGTTCACCCTCTACCTGCGCTACCACGGCATTGACCGGCGCCTGGAGGCGGGGGACTTCGAGCTCACCACCAGCATGACCATGCCGGAGATCGCCCAGGCGCTGCAGCGGGCCATCGTGCGGGAGGTCACCATCACCATCCCCGAGGGCTGGCGCGCCGAGCAGGTGGCCGAGTTCCTGGAGCAGGAGGGGATCATGGAGGCCAGCGCGTTCATGGCTGCGGTGCGCGCCGGCGATCCGGTGGCCCTGGGCTTGGGCCGATACCCCTTCCTGGACGACCGGCCCCCGGGCGCCAGCCTGGAGGGCTATCTCTTCCCCGACACCTACCGCATCCCGGCCCGCGCCAAGCCGGCCGACCTGTTGGGCGCCATGCTGGACAACTTCGACGAGAAGGTGACCCCCGACCTACGGGCGGCGGCAGCCTCGTCGGGGCTGAGCCTTTTCCAGGCGGTAACCCTGGCTTCCATCATCGAGCGCGAAGCGGTGCAGGCCGACGAGCGGCCGCTGATCGCCAGCGTCTACCGCAACCGCCTGGCCAACGCCTGTCCCGAGGTGGGCGGCGCCTACCTCCAGGCCGACCCCACCGTGCAATACGCCCGCGGCCGGCCCGGCGAGTGGTGGTGGAAGCCGGCCTCCGTGGAGGAGTACCAGTACGTCCAACACCCGTACAACACCTACCTCTACCCCGGCCTGCCGCCTGGCCCCATTGCCAGCCCCGGCCTCTCCGCGTTGGAGGCGGCTATCCGGCCCGCCGAGACGCAGTACTGCTTCTTCGTCGCCACCGGCCAGGACGGTCGGCACGTGTTTGCCCGCACGTACGCCGAGCACCAGATCAACATGCAGATGTACCAGCCTTAGGGGGCGGCACCCTGCGCCGTTTGTCAACTACTCGTAAACCTTTGGCGGCTTTCGTCGTGATATGATTGAAACTAAAACGCCTGCGCCGAGGCAGCCCAGAGCCAGGACACCCAGCCCGGCCGTCCTGGCAGCTGCCTTGGCGCTGGCGCTGGCACTGGCCGGCAGCGCCGCCGGCTGCTACGGCAGCACTCGTCCCGTCGTGAAGCTGGGCCTGATTGCGCCCTTCGAGGAGCTGTATCGCGAGGACGGCTACGCCGTGCTGCACGCTGTGCGCCTGGCCCTCAACGAGCACAACGGCCGGCCCGACCGCCGGTACAACGTGGCCTTGGTGGCCCTGAACGACAACGGCCGGCCGGAGGAGGCAGCCCTGCAGGCGCAGAAGCTTGGCCTGGACCCCGCCGTGTGGGCGGTGGTCGGGCCGATCCAGAGCGCCACGGCCCAGGCAGCCGGACCCGCTCTGGCCGGGTTCGACCTCCCGTGGCTGGCGCTGGCCGCGGTGGAGCCGGCTGCTCGTCGCGGCGGCTGGAGCTACGCTGCGTCGCCGGCGCAGCTGGCCGAGAGGGCCGTGGCGGAGCTGGTTCGTCGGCTCGGACCGCCGTCGGACCGGCCGTGGCGGGTGCTGGTAGCCGCGGACCAGCCAAGCGCCGCCGCGGCTGCCCAGGCTACAGGAAGCGCGCAGGCGTTGGCAGTGGAAGCCTGGCCAGCGCAGGCGGACGCCGTGGCCGCCGCCGTCGCCGCTTTCGACGGAGTCGTGTGGCTGGGCGACGCCGCGGGTGGGGCTGTGGTGGCCAACGCGCGGCCGGCCGATCGGTCGCTGCCCTTGGTGGGCGGCCCAGAGCTGGCTTCGCCGGTGTTTCGAGGCCGAAACGTGCAGCCCAGGGCGGTGTTTTGGCTTAACGATGGCGTGCATCCCGACCGTCTGTCCCCCGCCTTCGTCGCTGCCTACGAGGCCCTGGCCGGCAGGCGGCCCACCGCCCAGGCGGCGCTGGCCTACGACGCCACCCGGCTCGCGTTGGCGGCCATCGAAGCAGTCCCTCGGGGAGGGCCTACCCCGCGGGCCACGGTGCGGACGGCGCTGGAGACCCGGCTGGCTCAGGGCTGGGAGGGCGTTGCGGGCGTTTTTCGGTGGGACGCCTTGGCGTGCGACGCCTTTGGCTGTGGCCGCTGGGTTGAGCCGCCGAGCCATGTGCAGGATGCCATGAGCGCAAAGTGAGGTTTGTATGCGTCTGTTAATGTTGTCCTGGGAGTATCCACCCCACGTAGTGGGCGGCCTGGGACAGCACGTGCGAGAGCTAGCGCCGGAGCTTGCCGCGTTGGAGCGGGTCAGCCAGCTCCACCTGGTTGTTCCCCACTTCGAAGGGCAGGACGCCCTCGAGCGCCACGACAAGCTGTACGTGCACCGCGTGGCCGCTCCGTTGCCACAGAACGGCGATTTCTACGGCTACGTGTACGGCATCAACCAGCTGCTGTTGCGGCGCATGCAGGCGGTGGCCGACGACTTCGGCCGGCCCGACCTCGTCCACGCGCACGACTGGCTGGTCGGGTTTGCTGCGCAAACCTTCTGCGCCGGCCACGAGGTGCCGCTGTTGGTGACCATCCATGCCACCGAGCGCGGGCGCTGGCGGGGCCACCTGGGCGACCACCTGCAGCAGAGCATTGACTGCGCCGAGCGCAAGCTGGCGCAGTCGGCGCACGGCATCGTCGTGTGTAGCCGGGCCATGGCGCACGAGGTGGTGGAGTTCTTCGACGTGCCCGGCACCAAGGTGGCCGTGATTCCCAACGGCGTGCGCGCCGAGCGCTTTGCGGCCCTGTTGGAGGAGGATCTCAGCGAGTTTCGCCGACGCTACGCTGCCCCCGACGAGCTCTTGGTCTTCTACATCGGCCGGCTGGTGTACGAGAAGGGCGCCGATCTGTTGGTGGAGGCGGCACCGTTGGTGCTGGCTAAGGTCCCCCAGGCGCGGTTCGTGTTGGCCGGCGCGGGCCCCCTGCGCGAGCGCCTCGAACGTCGGGTGGCGGAGCTGGGCCTCGGCGACCGCGTCCGGCTTATCGGCTTCGTCAGCGACGCCGACCGCGATCGGCTGTACGTGGCGGCCGATTGCTGTGTGTTCCCCAGCCGCTACGAGCCCTTCGGCATGGTGGCCCTAGAGAGCATGGCGGCGGGCACTCCCGTGGTGGTGGCCAACGTGGGCGGTCTGGGCACGGCAGTGGTGCACGAGGAGACCGGTGTCACGGTGTATCCCGACAACGTGGAGTCGCTGGCCTGGGGCATCCTGCACACCCTGCAGGACCGAGAGGCCGCCCAGGAGCGCGCCGAGGTGGCTTTGTTTGCGGCCCGCCACTGCTTCGCCTGGTCTCACATCGCCGAGCGCACCCAACAGGTGATGGCCGAGGTGGTGGCTGCTGCGCTGTCCAACGCGCCGGCAGTGCTCAGCGCGCCGCGCTGACGTCAACGGCGTAAACGGTCAGGGGCGACGAGCCGACGCTCTCCAGCCGCAGCCGATGCGTCCCCGCCCCTAGCTCGATGGTCGGCGACCGGAGCACCTCCCGGCCGCCTTGCAGCGTCCACTCGCCCACGGTCTCCCCCGAGGCAGCCACCAGTCGCAGGGAGGCGCCTGCCTGGCCTAGGACGTCGAGGGTGAGGCGATGCGGCCCCTCCTCCGGGACCACCAGCTCTAGGCCGGCGCCGTTGGCCGGCAGCCGGCGCCACACCTCTCCGGCGTCGTCGGTCTCCCTAGGCGGCCACTCCACCCCCAGGATCACGTAGGGGCGCCGCTGGGTCGGCGGGGGTACCTGGTAAACGGTCAGTCGCTCATCCTCGTAGACGGGGGCCTGGCCGGCGGCGTTGAAGATCTCGGCGGCCGCGGCCTCGGTGTAGGTGCGCTCCAGGCCGCCCGGCATCTTGTAGCGGTCCAGCACCACCCAGCGCACCTCCAGCAGGTCGTGCAGGACCTGAACGCCGTGTGCGGCCAGGTCGAAGCTGCGGGTGTGGACGTCGGGCCCGAGCCAGAAGAAGTGGCCGATCACCGGTGCGCGGGAGGGGAGGGTGTTGGGGTCGTCGCGGGTGACGTAGCCGGTGGACATGGGCTTGCCGTGCACCGTCTGGTAGAGCAGGTAGCCGGGCCGCGACCAGTTGGCCGGCAGGTTCAGCACCGCGCCTGGCTCCTCCGACTGCGCCAGCGTGTAGTACCACGGTGGGGTGTCGGGAGGGCTCATGGGGTAGGGCACGGCCAAGAACTCGAACAGCACCAGCGCGGTGGCCAGGGGAGCCACCCAGCCGGCCGATCGGCCGCGCGCGCGCAGCCAGTTGCCCACGGCAGCGACTCCGAAGGCCGCTGCCACCCCCAGGCAGAGCATCACCATCACGTCGAAGCGGCTCACCGAGCGGCTATATTTAATGAAGGGAACCGTCTCGTACAGCAGCGCATAAGGCAGCGGCACCGGCTGGCCGTTGGGCAGGAGGGGGGTCCGCCCGCCCACGTGCAGGATGGGGCCCAAGGCTAGGACTGCGAAGAGGCCGGCTGCCAGCGCCCAAAACGCCGAGCCGGAGCGGCGGCGCGGGGCTGACGCCAGGCCCGCGACGGCCAGCGCCAGCACGGTGTAGCCCGCAAACACCGTGAACTCGCTGCGGGTGGCGCTGAAGACTGCGCTGCGCTGCGCAGCCCACTCCCCCCACAGGGGGTGGAACACCTGGGGGGTGACGAAGGCCAGGAGATCGGCCGAGAGGGTGATGGTCTCCGAGTAGTCGCGCAGCAGGGAGGTGCCTTGCCACGTGCGCGTCCCCTGCACCATAGGCACCAGCAGCGGAGACAGCGTCAGGACAAACAGCAGGGCCACTCCGCCGGCGAAGGCCACGCCGGCCGGCCGTAGCCGGCGTCCTGCCAGCTGGGCCGCCAGCGCCAACGCCGTGAACAGCCCACAGTACATGACATAATACCAGTCGCTGAGGCCCACCAGCACCAGGAACAGGGCCGCCATGCCCACGTCGCGCGGGCGGAGCTGACCCGTGGCTGCCCGGTCCAGCCCACGCCACAGGTAGAGGGCGTAGAAGGGGATCCACTGCAGGGTGATGAGCTGCAGGTGGCCCAACAGGTGGGCGAAGTGGTAGGGCGAGAAGGCGAACACCGCGCCGGCCAGGAAGGCGGCGCCGTGGAGCAGCCCAGGGGGAGGGGGCAGTGGCTCGGCCGGCCGGCGGTGGTAGCGTTGTCTTCCTCGCAGCGCGTACAGCGCCAACAGGTAGGCGCCGAAGCCCCCCACGGCGAAGCTAAAGAGCACCGCCGCGTTGTAGGCCAGGAAGACGTTGCCGACCAGCTGCAGGTTCAGGAAGGTCAGCCCGTTGAAGGGCGCCATGGTCTGAAAGCGCAAGTCGGCGCCGGTGGGGTAGTAGAGCAGGGTGGTGAAGTAGGGCGAGGTGTGCTCCTCCAGCCAGGCCCGGCGCATCCACCACAGGTTCCAGTAGTTCTGCCAGCCGTCGAAGTCGTCGCCGGGGATCGCGGTGGTCAGCTGGGTAGCCAGGGGCCAGGTCATGGCCACGGCCAGGAGGATGTAGAGCAGCAGGGCCGCAGCCGGCGCCCAGTGGGCGGCCCGGCGCGGGCTGCCGCTGTCTCGAGGGCTCGGATCGGTCATGAGACGGGGAGGGGCGGCAGGTTCAGCGTTTGAAGGTAGAGCTATCTACTCTCACCCTGACCCTCGGCCAAAGGGCGAGGGAAACGGAGGCTTTCGGCTGGGGCGGTCACGCCGCCGGAAGGGTCTGGCCGGCCGCCTGCAGCGTCTGCTGCAGCAGCGCCGCGCCGGCCTGAGCATGGCGCCGGACAGCCGCCCGGCTGGCGGCGACGAAGGCCGCGTCCTGGAGGTCTTGCAGGTTGACCTGCACGTTGAGCACGGCCCCCTGGAGCCCGGCGTGGGCCAGCAGGGCTGCCACGCAGGCGTCGGTGGCGGCGGCGGGGTTCCCGCGCTGGGCCACGCGCAGGGCCAGCTCCAGCGCAGCGACGCACGCCTCGGCCGTCTCCAGAGGGGTGCGGCTGGCCGCCTTGAGCGCCTCCTGGACGGCGGCTGCGCGCGCCGCCTGCTCTTCCGAGCTGCCCTTGGGCAGCCGATACGCGGCGCGCACCTGGTCGTAGGCAGCGGCGTCGGCAGCGATCAGGTGGGTGAGACGGCGGCGCAGGTCCTCTGCCTCCTCCACGGTGGCGCGCATCTCGGCGTCCACCGCGGCGAAGCGCGGGCGGCCGGCCGTCAGCCGGGCTACCATCGCCGCGAGGGCAGCCGCAGCTGCGCCGGCCAGCGCAGCCGCGCTGCCGCCGCCCGGCGTTGGCTCGCCGGAGGCCAGGGCGTCTAGCAACGGACACTCGAAGGGGTCAGCGCTCATGGGATGCTCCGAGGTACAGGAGTGGGGCCAGGGCGGCAGCCGGTCGGGCGGAAACCGTCAGCGTTCCGAGCCACGAGCCGAGCGCGCCCTGTGCGCCCATTCTACGGGTTCTCCGCCCCTTCGCCAAGTCCGTTAGCGTTGTATTAGACTTGTTCGATTGGAAGGGGCTGCCGCTCGCACACCCGTCGTTTTATGGTATAATAGCAGCGGTGTTGCCGAGCGGTTAACGACCTGTTTCAAGTGGGGCTGGCGCTGTCCGGCACCATGTGGAGCAGAGCTGGAGTGGACCCTATGAACGACGACCTGCTGTACCAACACGTGGGATTGGGCCGAGTGCGAGACGTGCGCCACGCGCGCGTGGTGCAGGACACGACCTACTTTCGGCCGCCCACCAACGTTTATGAGACCGAGGACGCGGTGGTGGTGGTTGTGGAGGTGGCCGGCCTGGAAGAAGGAGATTACATGGTGACCCTCTCCGACGACGACCGCACCCTGACGGTGAGCGGCCGGCGCCATCTGCCGAACACCGAGGCGCGGGTGGTCTATCATCAGCTGGAGATCGCCCAGGGCCGGTTCATCACCCAGGCCTACTTGCCGTGGCCCCTCGCCGGCCCGGAGGAGGCCACAGCCACCTACGCCGACGGGTTCTTGGTGATCAACCTTCCCAAGGCCAAGCCCAAGCACATTCGGGTGCGGCCCGTCCCGTAGCCGATCGAGGAGTGAAAAGGTTGCTCGCCAGGGACCTGCCGACAGGCGCAACGCCCCGTTGCGCCCGGCGGTAGCGGCGAAAGCCCATGCTGTGTGATCATTTTGTCAAAACCAAGGGAAAAAAGGAGATCTGATTGTGGCGATTTTTGGTCGAAGCAAGGACAAAGACGAGGCTGACATCCAGAAGCCTGCCGCTCCCCCTGAGGAGGGCCAGGCGCCGCAGCAGCCTCCGGCGCCCAAGCGGGCCGTGCTGCCCATCTTGCCCCTGCGCGGGGTGGTGGTCTACCCGATGATGTGGCTGCCCCTCACGGTGGGCCAGGAGCGCTCGATCCGCCTGATTGACGAGGCCCTGACCCAGTCGGAGCAGCGCGTCATCGGCTTGGTGACCAGCCGCCGGCCGGAGATTGACGAGCCGCAGCCGGACCAGATCTACGAAGTGGGCACCATGGCCATGGTGCACCGCATGCTGCGCGCGCCCGACGGCACCATCCGCCTCATCGTGCAGGGGCTGGAGCGCATCCGCATCGAGAAGTACGTGCGCACCCAACCCTACCTGCAGGCCCAGGTGGTGGAGATCCCGGACATCCTGGAGAACACGGTGGAGCTGGAGGCCCTGGCCCGCACAGCCCAGGAGCAGTTCCGCCAGCTCATCAACCTGGTGCCGCACCTGCCGGAGGAGCTGGAGATGGCCGCGCTGAACGTGGAGGACGCGCGGCAGCTGGTCTACCTCATCGCCTCCAGCCTGCGCCTGAACATCGAGGACGCCCAGGCCATCCTGGAGATTGACAGCGTGACGGAGAAGCTGCGCAAGCTCACTGCGCTGCTGGCCAAGGAACTGGAAGTGCTGGAGCTGGGCCGCAAGATCCAGTCCGAGGCCGTGGGCGAGATGGAGAAGATGCAGCGCGAGTTCTACTTGCGCGAGCAGATGAAGGCCATCCAGAAGGAGCTGGGCGAGGGTGACGAGCAAGAGGCGGAGATCAAGGAGCTGGAGGCGCGCATCGCCGCGGCCGGCATGCCGGAGGAGGCCGAGAAGGAGGCGCGGCGAGAGCTGGACCGCATGCGCAAGATGCCCATCCAGGCGGCCGAGTACAGCGTCATCAAGACCTACCTGGACTGGATGGTGACTCTGCCCTGGCAGAAGCGCACCGAGGACAACCTGGACATCGCCCACGCCCGCCAGGTGCTGGACGAGGACCACTACGACCTGGATGACATCAAGGAGCGCATCTTAGAGTACTTGGCGGTGCGCAAGCTGAAGCTGGAGCGCAAGGGCGAGGCGCCGGAGGACGAGAGCCCGGCGGACAAGATCCGTCGCGAGCGAGAGGGGGTGATCCTCTGCTTCGTGGGTCCGCCCGGCGTCGGCAAGACCAGCCTAGGCCTGAGCATCGCCCGCGCCATGGGCCGCAAGTTCGTGCGGCTGGCCCTGGGCGGGATCCGGGACGAGGCGGAGATCCGCGGGTTCCGGCGCACCTACATCGGCTCTATGCCGGGGCGGATCATCCAGAGCCTGCGCCGAGTCGAGTCGCGCAACCCCGTGTTCATGCTGGACGAGGTGGACAAGCTGGGCCGCGACTTCCGCGGGGACCCCAGCTCCGCGCTGTTGGAGGTGCTGGACCCGGAGCAGAACCGGGAGTTCCGCGACCACTACCTGGACGTGCCCTTTGACCTGAGCGAGGTGATGTTCATCACCACGGCCAACATGCTGGACACCATCCCGGAGCCGCTGTTGGACCGTATGGAGGTCATCGAGCTACACAGCTACACCACCGAGGAGAAGGTGAAGATCGCCCAGGGCTACTTGGTGCCGCGGCAGATCAAGGAGAACGGCCTGCGGCCGGGCGAGGTGGTGTTCGAGGAGGAGGCGCTGCGCCGTATCGTGCGGGACTACACGCGCGAGGCCGGCGTGCGCAACCTGGAGCGCACCATCGGCACCATCTGCCGCAAGGTGGCGACCAAGGTGGCGGAGAACGGCACCGGCGGGCCCTACGTGATCACCGCCGACAACTTGGTGGACTACCTGAAGAAGCCCAAGTACTTCGATGAGGTGGCCGAGCGCACCGAGCTCCCCGGCGTGGCTACCGGCCTGGCCTGGACCATGAGCGGCGGCGACATCCTCTTCCTGGAGGCCACCCGCATGCCGGGCAAGAAGGGCTTCATCGTCACCGGTCAGCTGGGCGACGTGATGAAGGAAAGCGCCCAGGCGGCCCTGAGCTGGGTGCGCGCCAACGCCCAGCGCTGGGGCATTGACCCCAACTTCTTCGAGGACGCGGACATCCACTTGCACATCCCGGCCGGCGCCGTGCCCAAGGACGGCCCCAGCGCGGGCGTGGCTATGGCGACGGCTTTGGTGTCCTTGCTCACCGGCCGCACGGTGAAGTCCAACGTGGGCATGACCGGTGAGATCACCCTGCGCGGCAAGGTGTTGCCCGTGGGCGGCATCAAGGAGAAGGTGCTGGCCGCCCACCGCGCCGGGCTGGACACCGTTATCCTGCCTAAGCGCAACGAGAAGGACCTGGACGACGTGCCCCCCAAGACGCGGGAGGAGATGAACTTCGTTCTGGTGGAGTACATGGACGAGGTGCTCCACGCGGCGCTCAACCCGCCCAAGCCCAGCCCCGACGGCCACGGCGAGGCGGCGCAGGAAGAGCCAGCGGCGGTGGTGGCGTAGCGGTGCGGTGGAGCTAGGCGGAGCTGGAGGAGCTCGGAGGAAGTCGGAGGAACTTGAGGAAGTCAGTGGTCCACGCATGGGGCTGCGGAGCTGCGAATGTATCGCCGTCAAGTGACATTCGCATCTTCGCAGCCCCTTTTCGCGGTCGAGCGAGCTCCCCTGAGTTCCCCCAGTTCCCCTGACCTCCCAGTTCTACCGAGCTCCTCCAGTCCTACCTATTCACCAACGGCAGATGCGTCTTGCTGCCTACCACGTAGACGTTGAAACCTGCGTTGACCGGCATCGCCGCCAGGTCCTGGTTGAACACCGCCCAGCGCTGCTGTAACGCGCTGTAGAAGACCCCCGTGTGGCGGTTGTTGTAGGTGCCGCCGCTGCCGCCAGGGTTCCAGTTGGAGGTGATGAACACCAGCGCGTGGCGGTTGCTCGTTGTGAGCGGATGGCTCATGTATGTGATGTGGTTGTTGATGTTGGCCGCGGTGGCAGTGTGCACAAAGTTGTCCGGGCCGTCTGGCAGCACCATGACGTTGAACGCCGCGCCGACGGGCATGGCCGCCAAGTCCTGGTTGAAAATCCTCCAACGGCCGCCCCCGTAGTAGACGCCGATGGCGTGGTCGTTGTAGACCCCGCTGCCGCCGTCCGGGTTCCAGTTCTGGGTGACCAAGAGCCGCGCGTTGGCGTTGTCGTTGGTCAGGGGATGGTCAATGGTGGTGACGTGCCCGCTGATGTTGCCGGAGCTCGCCTTGTGGATGAAGACGTTGGCCCCGGCGCTGTCCACCAGGACGTTGAACGCCGCGTTGATGGGCATGGCCGCAAGATTTTGATTGAAGATGCGCCACCGGCCACTGCTGTGGTACACGCCGATGGGGTGGTTGTGGTACGTGCCGCCTGCGCCTCCGGGGTTCCAGTTGGGCGTGATGAACACCGGCGCGTACAGGTTGTCGTTGGTTAGGGGATGGTCAATGGTCGTGACGTGTCCGGCGGTGTTCCCTGTCGCCGCCCGATGGACGAAGGCGCCTGCGTCCGGCGTGGGCACGTACACGTTGAAGGCCGCGTTGACCGGTATCGGGGTGGTTTCGTCCTCGTTGTAGATAGACATCTTGCCATAGAGGTGGCTATACCAGATACCCACATGCTTTGCGTTGTAGGTACCGCCCGTGCCACCGGGGTTCCAGTTCTGCGTAATGAAGACCAAACGGTTGGGCCTCCCGTTGGTTAGGGGATTGTCGAGGAGCGTGTAGTTGCTTATCCGGTTGCTGGTTGTGGTGCGATGCACGAAGGCGCTGGGGCCGGGGTCCAGCACCAGCACGTTGTAGGCCGAGCCAACCGGCATGGTGGCGCCGTTCTGATTGCCGATGACCCAGCGTCCACTGCCGTCGTAGTACACGTTGATGGGATGCGGGTTGTACTGCGGGCCGGCGTTGAAGTTGGGCGTGACCAGGAGCAGCTTGTTGGGCTGTCCGTTGGTCAGCGCGTTGTTGATCACCGTCGAGTTGCCGACGATGTTTCCCGCCGCAGCGGTGTGGACGAAGGCTTCGGAGCCGCTTAGGACCACCAACACGTTGAAGGCCGCGCCCGCGGGCATGGGGGCGAAGTCCTGGTTGTAGATCTTCCACTTGCCATCGTTGTACCAAACGCCAAGCGCGTGGTCGTTGTACGTACCGCCCACGACGCCGCCGGGGTTCCAGTAGTGGGTGACGAACAGCAGCGCGCTGGGCTTGCCGTTGGTGGCCGGGTGATCAATGGTGGTGATGTAGGTGGACGTGTTGCTGGCTGTGGCCACGTGCAGGAAGATCACTTGGGATGGGGCAGCCGCCGAGTCGCCTGGGGCGGCCACGGGGCTGGACAGTAGACCCGCTGCGGTCCCCTGCTCGGCGGCGGTAGGGGTTTCCTGGGCCAGCGCAGCCGCGCCGGGCAGGCAAAGGGCAAGCAGCAGGGACCAAGTGATGGCCAGGGAGAGACCTCGTCTCGTCATGGGTTATGTTCCTTTCTCAGGGGCCGAGTGAAGATGGGACAACAGGGGACAACACGTCAAGCTGCGCCGTCCATTGTCGCCGGCGCAGCGAGGGCTGTTGGAGCTTGAGGGGGACAGGTCGCAACGACGATCTGCACCGCTGCGTACAGCTGCGCTGCGAACGCGAGCTAGTTAAACAGGAAGTCCGTCGCAGGTATGGAAGATACACTCCTAGATCAGTATGTTGGCCGGATGGAACTCCTCCTTTCAGCCGTGGCAGCCGGAGAGCAAACTCGAAAAGCTAAGCGGCGAGCCCAGGCAAATTGCGGCACCAGCGCAGGCCAATTCCTCAACGCGCAGAGGCGCCCCATCCACTGGGCTTGCCCTCGAGCCTTGTGCTATAATAGCCGCAGCCCGAACGTCCTCCGGATACCGCGTTCGTGGTTCCTCATGGCCACCTTCCCGTCCATCTGCAGGCTCAACCCTTTCTCCGCTTCCTACTCCACGCCCTTTGCTTCCTACTCCACGCTCCCTGCTTCCTGTTCCCTGCTCTACGCTTCCTGCTCGCCGCTCCCCGCTCCTAGAGGACTCCTATGCCCAAGATCCTCATCACCCATGCCGACATCGTCACCCTGGATCCCCAGGGCACCGTGCTGCGCAACGCAGACGTGGCCATCGAGGGCGAGCGCATTGTAGCCGTGGGCCAGGCGCCCGCCGACTTCCGCCCCGACGAGGTGGTGGAGGCCCGCAACCACGTGCTTATGCCCGGCTTCGTCAACGCCCACACCCACGCGCCCATGACCTTTGAGCGCGGCTGGGCCGAGGACCTGCCCCTGGACCGCTGGTTCAACGAGCGGGTCTGGGTGGTGGAGTCGCAGCTCACCGCCGACGACGTCTACTGGGGCGCCCTGCTGGCTGCGGCCGAGATGATCCGCAGCGGCACCGTGGCCTTCGCCGACCACTACTTCTACATGGACCGCGTGGCCGAGGCCGTGGAGCAGGCGGGGCTGCGCGCCCTGCTGGCCTGGTGCGTCTTCGGCGAGGAGGGCAACATCGGCACCGACCTGCCCGGCACCGTGGACTTCGTCCAGCGCTGGCAGGGCGCGGCGGGCGACCGCATCCACACCGTCCTCGGACCCCACTCCCCTTACATGTGCGAGCCCCGCTTCCTGGCCCGCACCGCCGCCGTGGCCGCGCGGCTAGGGGTGGGCATCCACATCCACCTGGCCGAGTCGCAGGCCCAGGTGGACAACTCCCTGGCCCGCTACGACCGCACCCCCGTCGAGCTGCTGGAGGCCAACGGCGTCTTCGACGTGCCCGTGATCGCCGCCCACTGCATCTACGTCAACGAGGTGGACCAGGCCATCCTGGCCCGTCGCGGGGTTACGGTGGTGCAGTGCCCCAACTGCCACATGAAGCTGGGCATGGGCGTCACCCCCGTGCCGGCCCTGCTGGCCCAGGGCGTCAACGTGGCCCTGGGCACCGACGGCCCGGCCAGCAGCAACGACCTGAACATGCTCAAGGAGGCCCGCCTGGCCGCGCTGATCCAAAAGCTGCACCGCGCCGACCCCCAGGTGATGCCCGGCGACCTGCCCCTGCGCATGGCGACGCAGAACGGCGCCCGCGCCCTGGGCTGGCCCGACAGCGGCGCTATCCTTCCAGGCTACCGAGCCGACCTGATCCTCCTGGACTGCGACAAGCCCCACTGGCGGCCGCGCCACGACCTGGTGGCCAACCTGCTGCACAGCGCGCAGGCGGGCGACGTCAGCGACGTGATGGTGGCCGGCCGCTGGCTCATGCGTCGCCGCCAGCTCCTCACCCTGGACGAGCAGCGCATCCTGTGGGAGGCGGAGCGCCGCGCCCTGGCCCTGGTGGACAAGGACCTCACCATCGTGCGCGCGTACCAGGCCTGAGGAGTTGACAACTCCTGCAGAGTTGCCAACTTTTGTCATATCGGTTAAAATTCAGTGCGCCGCCGGCTGTCTGCCGCTTGTGAGCGAGGACGCTGGCGGCGCAGTCTGTTATCGGCTCGGTGCAGATCGCGCAGAGTTGAACCAGAACACCACCCAAGATCACAACAGAGGTTGATCTGATCCCAACCCCGTTAGGAGGATGGCATATTCATGAAGACCTATCCGACCGAGCGCGTGCGCAACGTGGCGCTCATGGGCCACAGCGGCTCCGGCAAGACCTCTCTCACCGAGGCCATGCTTTTCGACACCGGCGCGATCACCCGCATGGGCCGCGTGGAGGACGGCAACACCGTCTCCGACTTCGACCCCGAGGAGAAGCGACGCCACATCTCCATCAACCTCACCACCATCCCGGTGGAGTGGGAGGGCTACAAGCTCAACATCATTGACACCCCTGGCTACCTGGACTTCCAGGGCGACGTGTTCAGCGCCAGCCTGGCGGCCGACGCCGTGCTCCTGGTGGTGGACGCGGTCAGCGGCGTGGAGGTGGGCGCCGAGCTGGCCTGGCAGGTGGCCGTGGACGGCAAGCTGCCCCGCATGGTGTTCATCAACAAGATGGACCGCGAGAACGCCAACGCCGACCGCGTGTTGGCCAGCCTGAGCGAGACCTTCGGCGCCAACTTCGTGCCCGTCCAGGTTCCCATCGGCAGCGAGAGCAGCTTCCGTGGGGTGGTGGACCTCTTCAGCAAGCAAGCCTTCGTCGGCCCGGAGGGCAAGCGGGAGGCCGCGCCCGCCAACCTGGCCTCGGCCGTGCAGGCTGCCCTCACCCGTCTCACCGAGGCCGCCGCCGAGGGCGACGACGATCTGATCATGAAATACCTGGAGGGCGAGGAGCTCACCCCGGAGGAGATCCAGCGCGGGCTTAGCGTCGGCGTGCGCAAGGGGGACGTGGTGCCGGTGTTCTTCGGCTCGGCCACCCACAACCTGGGCATCCAGGCCCTGATGAGCGGGCTGGCTGCGGTGGTGCCGCCCTTCACCGCTTCGGCTGGCGTGGCGGCTCGCGACCCCAAGGGCGAGGAGATCACCCTTCACCCCACGGCCGATGGGCCCCTGGCCCTCTTCGTCTTCAAGACCGTGGCCGACCCCTTCGTGGGCAAGCTGACCTACTTCCGCGTCATGTCGGGCGAGCTAGCCGGCGAGACCCGGCTGTTCAACCCGCGCGCCAACATCGAGGAGCGCCTGGGTCAGATCTACGTCCTGCGCGGCAAGGAACAGATCACGGTGGAGCGCCTGGCCCTGGGCGACATCGGCGCAGTGGCCAAGCTCACCGAGACCATCACCGGCGACACCCTGTGCGCCCGGGAGGCCCAGGTCACCATCAAGCCGCCCAGCTACCCCAACCCCCTGTACGAGGTGGCCATCACCCCCAAGACCCAGCAGGACGCGGCCAAGATGGGCACCGCCCTCACCCGGCTGGTGGAGCAAGACCCCACCCTGCGCTGGCGCTACGAGTCGGCCACCCGGCAGACCATCCTCTCCGGCATGGGCGACACCCACATCGAGGTGGCCGTGCGCAACTTGGAGGCCAAGTTCGGCGTGAACGTGGACGTCAGCGTGCCCAAGGTGCCCTACCGCGAGACCGTCACCCGCAGCGCGGCCGACCAGTACCGCCACAAGAAGCAGACCGGCGGCGCCGGCCAGTTCGCCGAGGTGCACATGGAGATCAAGCCCCTGGAGCGCGGGGGCGGCTTCGAGTACGACACCAGCCGCGTCTTCGGCGGCGTCATCGCCAGCTCCTTCTTCCCCTCCATCGAGAAGGGCATCCGCTCGGTGATGGAGCAGGGCGTCATCGCCGGCTACCCCGTGGTGGACGTGCGCTGCGAGGTGTACGACGGCAAGATGCACCCGGTGGACTCCAAGGACATCGCCTTCCAGATCGCCGGCCGCGAGGTGTTCAAGAAGGTGTTCGAGGCTGCCGGCCCGGTCCTGCTGGAGCCCATCATGAAGGTGCGCATCACCGTGCCTGACGAGTACGTGGGCGACATCATCGGCGACCTGAACACCCGCCGGGCCATCGTGCAGGGCATGAACCAGGAGCGCAAGAAGAGCGTTATCGAGGCCCAGGTGCCTCTGGCCGAGATGCAGCGCTACGCGGTGGACCTGCGCTCCCTCACCCAGGGCCGCGGGGTCTACACCGCCGAGCTCTCCCACTACGCTGTGGTGCCCGCCCACATTCAGCAGCAGATCATCGAGCAGGCCCGCAAGGAGCGCGAGGAGCGGGAAAAGGAGAAGTAAGCTCCCGCAGCCAACGCCGCAAGAGGGTTGCCAACTCGGCAAAAGTTGGCAACCCTTTTTTTATCGGCTATACTGGCAGCGGAGCCACCGCCGCGATGTCTCCCGCTTTCATCGCCGGCGTCGAAGTGTGTCCCGCCCGGCTGTAGCCACCGACTTGCCTCAACCATGGAAGCAGCCCGCGAGCCCAGCCACGCCTCCCCTGTCCAGGCAGCCTCCCCGGCGCCGGGGACGCTGGTCGCCCTGCGCCCGACGTGGGGTGGGCCGCTGCTGCGCCTGGCTGCCGGCTTGGCCTTTCTGGCCGGCGCCGCAGCGGCGGGCGGGCGAGACCTGCTGGGCGCTTCCCCTTTGACGTTGGCCCTGGGATGGCTGCTGGCCGACCCCGCCTGGGGCGCGGCCTGGACCCTCCTTGCGGAGCGAGAGCGCCCCCTCCCAGCCCTGGGCCGGCGGCTGCCCTACGCCACCCCGGAGGGGCTGGCCGGCCGGCCGGGCTGGTTGGCAGCAGCCGGCAACGCCGTGGCGCTGCTAGCCCTGCTGGTGGCGCCCTTGGCCTGGGCTGTGGGGCCCGCCGCCCTGGCGCTGAGTGCGGTGGTCGCCGCCCTGGCCGCGCTAGGCTGGTTGGCCCGCCGCACCGCGCGTCTCGCCGTCGCCCGCTGGCTGCAGGCCCTGGCCCAGATCGCAGCCCCCTTCGCCCTGGGGGTGCTCCTGGCCGCGCCGACCATGGACTGGCCGCAGGCGGCCTGGCTGGCCGGCGCCGGGCTGGGGCTCACCCTGGCCTTCCGCAGCAGCCTGGCCGGCCGCCACGGCGAGGAGGCGGCCCTGGCCATCGGCCTAGCCGCGGCCGTGGTCCTGGTGGGCGCCTTGGCGGCGGCGGGGCGGCTGATGGCCGCGGGAGTGGCTGCGGCCGCAGTGGCAGCGCCGCTCTGGATGACGGCGCAGCCCGGTCCCCGACGACTGGCCGGCGCCGACGCCTGGTGGTGGGCCGTAGCTGCCTGGACCGCCGGCGTCCTGGGCTTTGCTTGAGCGCCAAGCCATTACGTCTGTGGCACAACTGCTCGCAGTTGTGCTACACCAACGGACGCTTTCACACCATGCCGATGGTCACCGCACACGACGTCCAAAACGACCCTGAGCTGAACGCCTTCATCGCCGCGGCCAACGGGCAGCTGGCAGCCCTGGGCTACACCGAGCACGGCCATCGCCACGCCCGCTTGGTGGGCCAGCGGGCCGCGGAGGTGCTCCGCCGGCTTGGCTACGCCGAGCGCGAGGCCGAGCTGGCCTACGTGGCCGGGTACCTCCACGACATCGGCAACCTGATCCATCGCCAGTCCCACGCCCTCTCCGGCGCCATGCTGGCCTATCAAGCTCTCACCCGGCTGGGCATGCCGCCCCACGAGGTGGCCGTGGTCATGGGCGCCATCGGCAACCACGAGGAGGAGCACGGCGCGCCCGTCTCGCCCGTGGCCGCAGCCGTGGTGCTGGCCGACAAGTCCGACGTGCATCGCAGCCGGGTGCAGAACCCCGATCCCGCCGCCTACGACATCCACGACCGGGTCAACTACGCCGCCACCGACACCCGCCTCACCGTGGACCCCAACGCCCGCGTCATCACCCTGGAAGTGCAGATTGACACCCGCTACGCCCAGGTGATGGACTACTTCGAGATCTTCCTGAGCCGCATGGTGATGATGCGCGAGGCGGCCAGCCTGTTGGGCTGCGACTATCACCTGGTGATCAACAACGTGAGGCTGTCCTGATGAAGATCGCACGCGCAGAGCTTCTCGCCCGCGGGGGCGAGGTGCGCTACGGACGCATCGCCGAAGACCGCTTCTACCCCTTCGACGGCTCGCCCTTTGAGCAGCCCCTGGCCAGCTTGTCGGAGCTGCCGCCGCTGCCCCTGGCCGAGGTGCGCCTTCTGGCCCCCTGCCGGCCCACCAAGGTGCTGGCCATCGGCCGCAACTACGCGGCCCACGCTGCAGAGCACGGCGCAGAGGTACCCAAGGAGCCCCTGCTCTTCCTCAAGCCGCCCAGCGCGGTGGTTGGCCCCGGCGATCCCATCGTGCTCACCCCCCTTTCGCAGCAGGTGGAGCACGAGGCGGAGCTGGTGGTGGTGATCGGCCGGCGGGCCCGCCACCTGCGGCCGGAGGACGCGCTGGCGGCGGTGCTGGGCTACACCGGCGGCAACGACGTCACCGCGCGCGACCTGCAGCGCCGCGACGGCCAGTGGAGCCGCGCCAAGGGCTTCGACACCTTCTGTCCCCTGGGGCCCTGGATCGAGACCGACCTGGACCCCGCCGACCAGGTGGTGGAGTGCCTGGTGAACGGCCAGGTGCGCCAGCGCGGCCACACGCGCGACCTGGTGTTCGACGTGCCCCACCTGTTGGCCTACGCCAGCGCCGTGATGACCCTGGAGCCGGGCGACGTGCTGATGACCGGCACGCCGGCCGGGGTTAGCCCCTTGGCCGCTGGCGACGTCGTGGTGGTGCGGGTGAGCGGCATCGGCGAGCTGGTGAACCCGGTGCACGGTGGGTAAGCCATGGACGAGCTGGCTCTGTTGCTCTCCCGGCTGCGGGACTGGCAGACCCTGCTGGACCTGGGGTTGGTCACCCTGGTCTTCTACGGGCTGCTGCGCTTGTTCCGGGGCACCGGCGCGATCCAGGCCTTCCGCGGGGTGTTGGTGCTGGCGGTGGCCATCGTCCTGATCTTGAACCTGGTGGAGCTGAGCGCTTTCTCCTGGCTGGTGCGCGCGGCCACGCCCGCGGTGTTGGTGGCCATCCCGGTGATCTTTCAGCCGGAGCTGCGTCGCGCGCTGGAGCGGCTGGGCCGGGGGGCAGCTGCGCTCGGTCGGCCCTCCCGGCTGCCCCAAGACGCCCACACCATCGAGGAGATCGTCCAGGCGGTAGTGACCCTCAGCGACCGCCGGCACGGCGCGCTCATCGTGATGGAGGGCGACACCAGCCTCCAGGATTACCGGGAGACCGGCGTGCCCATCAACGGTGAGGTGAGCGCACGGCTGCTGTTGACCATCTTCCACCCCGGAACCTCCTTGCACGACGGTGCCGTCTTCGTGCGCGGCAACCAGGTCCTGGCGGCCGCCGCCCTGTTGCCCATGACCAACCGCGACCTGCCCGACCCGCAGCTGGGCACCCGCCACCGCGCGGCCATTGGGGTCACCGAGGAGAGCGACGCGCTGGCCATCGTGGTGTCCGAGGAGACGGGCATCGTGTCTGTTGCCCGCCAAGGGCGCATGGTGCGCCGCCTGGACGACACCCAGCTCCGCAAAGTGCTGCAGGCCTTCAGCCTGCGCAGCCTGTAGGATTGTCTGCGCTGTGAGCCGTTTCCTTGCCAACCTGGGCTCCCTGGCCCTGGCTTTCTTCCTGGCCGTGATCGTGTGGCTGATTGCCGTGCGCCAGGAGAACCCGGTGATCACCGATACCTTGCAGGTGCCGGTGACCTTCATCGGCCTGAGCCAGGACCTGGCCATCGTGGGTCAGCCCATCGGCCAGGCGAGTTTGCAGGTGCGGGCGCAGCGCCGGGTGTGGGAGGAGATGGTGCGCGTGGAGGACTTCCTGGTGTACGCCGACCTAGCAGGCCTGGAGGCCGGGCGGCACAACGTGCTCCTGCGCGCTGACCATCCCAGCCCAGAGGTGACCATCCTCAGCGTGCAGCCGCCCAGCGCGGTGGTCGTTCTGGAGGACGTCATCACCCGCACCCTGCCGGTGCAGGTGCTGGTGGTGGGAGAGCCGGCCTTCGGCTACGAGTGGCACAGCGCCGTCGCCGACCCCTCGAGCATCACCCTGCGCGGGCCGACCAGCGCCGTGAACGAGGTGAGCGCTGCCTTCGCCGAGGTCGAGGTGGCCGGCGCCCGCAGCGCGGTGGAGCGGGTGCTGCCGGTGATGCTGCGCCGAGGCCGCGGGGAGATCGTGCGGCCGGCCAGCAGCCTGGAGGTCCTCCCCAGCGCCGTCGAGGTCACGGTGGAGGTCGTCCAGCGGCCCGGCTACCGCGACTTCAGCGTGCGCGTGCCCTACATCGGCCGGCCGGCGCCCGGCTACCAGATCACCAGCATCGTGGTGGAGCCCAGCCTGGTGACCCTGCGCGGCAGCCCGGAGGCCTTCAGCCGGCTGCCCGGCTACGTGGAGACCGTGCCCATTGACCTGACCGACGCGCGCAGCGACGTGGACGCGCAGCTGGCCCTGAACTTGCCGGAGGCGGTGTCGGTGGTGGGCGTGCAGACCATCCAGGTGCGCATTGACATCCAGCCCATCATGGGCAGCCGCGACCTGCAGCTCCAGCCGGTGATCCGCGGCCTCGGGCCCGGGCTGACCCGCACCCTGACCATCCCCACCGTGGACCTGGTGGTCAGCGGCCCGCTGCCCGTGCTCTCCACCCTGGACAACGGCGCGGCCCAGGTCATCCTGGACCTCACCGACCTGCGGCCGGGCACCCACACCGTGCCCCTGCAGCCGGTGCTGCCCGCCGACGTGACGGTGGTGAGCGTGTTGCCGGTGGCCGTGGACATCGTGATCTCCGAGCTGCCCACGCCGACGCCGACCGACCTGCCCACCGTCCCGCCCATCCCGTCGCCTACGGCCACGCCGACTCCCGGCCGGCCGTCCCGTCCGTGATCCCAACGCCATGAGCCTGCCCATCGTCGCCCTGGTAGGCCGACCCAACGTCGGCAAGTCTACCCTCTTCAACCGCATCGCCGGCCAGCGCCTGGCCATCGTCGAGGACCTGCCCGGCACCACCCGCGACCGCCTCTACGCCGACGCCGAGTGGACCTCTCGCCCCTTCACCCTGGTGGACACCGGCGGCATCGAGCTGATCGAGGGGGTGGATCGCGACGCGCGCCGCGGGGCCGAGGCCCTGAGCGTCGGCTCGGCCCAGTTCCGCCGCGAGATCCGCCAGCAGGCCGAGATCGCCATCGCCGAAGCCGACGTGGTGATCTTTCTGGTGGACGCCAAGGAGGGGTTGACAGCCGGCGACGAGGAGATCGCCCAGGTGCTGCGCCGCTCCACCAAGCCCATTGTGGTGGCCGCCAACAAGGCGGACAACGAGGAGCGCCGCCAGGCCGCGGTAGAGTTCTACGCCCTGGGCCTGGGCGAGCCCTACCCCATCTCCGCGCTTCACGGCACCGGCACCGGCGACCTGCTGGACGCGGTGGTGGCCCTGCTGCCGCCTGTGGCCGAGGAGCCGGCGCAGGAGCCCGCCCTCAAGATCGCCATCGTCGGCCGGCCCAACGTGGGCAAGTCCTCGCTGCTGAACGCGCTGCTGGGCGAGGAGCGGGCCATCGTCAGCGAGATCCCCGGCACCACCCGCGACGCCATTGACACCCAGCTCACCTGGCAGGGCGAGCCCATCACGCTCATTGACACGGCCGGGATCCGCCGCCGCGGGCGCATCGAGCAGGGGGTGGAGAAGTACAGCGTGCTGCGCAGCCTGCGCGCCATCCAGCGGGCCGACGTGGTGGCCCTGGTGCTGGACGCCACCCAGGGCGTGACGGCCCAGGACGCGCACGTGGCCGGCTACATCCTAGAGGAGTGGAAGAGCGTCATGGTGCTGGTGAACAAGTGGGACCTGGTGGAGAAGGACGCCCACACCCTGCACCAGTTCGAGCAGCGGGTGCGCCAGGAGCTGCGCTTCCTGGACTACGTGCCCATCCTGTTTGTGTCGGCCAAGACGCGGCAGCGCATCGGCAAGATCATCCCCCTGGCCCAGGAGATCTACGCCCAGCGCGTCACCCGCATCCCCACGGCCGAGCTGAACCGCCTGCTGCACGAGGCCGTCATGGACCACCAGCTGCCCACCAAGACCGGCCGCCGGCTGAAGTTCTTCTACGCCACCCAGGTGGAGGTGGCCCCGCCCACCTTCGTGCTGTTCGTCAACGACGCCGAGCTGGTGCACTTCACCTACCAGCGCTACCTGGAGAACCGCATCCGCGAGCGTTATCCCTTCACCGGCACGCCGCTCAAGCTGGTGTTCCGCGGGCGCGGGGACCAGGACTAGTGGGCTCGCCGCCGTGCATCTTGACGAGACGCCTGCCACCATGAAATTGGTAGACTTGATCACCCGCGTGCGAGGCTGGCTGAGAGCCTATTGGCTAGAGCTGGCGCTGTTGGCCGTGTTGGCCGTTGCTGTCTGGTGGCTGGTGCGCACCGGTCGGGAGCTGTTGGCCGCGCCCACCGTCGAGGTGGGCACTGCGCCCGGCGGCCCGGTGGTGGTAGGGCCGGAGCGGGTCGTGGTCGCCCCGCCCGGCGGCCAGGCGGTGGTGACGCCGGCGACGGTTGTCGTCACTCCGCCGGAGGCCGGGCTGCGCTTCGACGCCGACCAAGCGTTCTCCTTCGTGACCATGCAGACGGCCTTGGGCCCGCGGCCGGCCGGCTCCAACGCAGCCGGCAACCTGGTCTCGCTCATCGGGCAGAACCTAGAAGCCTGGGGCTGGCAGGTGGAGGTGCAGACCTTCCAACACCAGGGCCTGACCCTGCGCAACGTGATCGCGCGCGCGGGCAGCGGCCCGGAGATCGTGCTGCTGGCCACCCACTACGACACCCGCCTGCGGGCCGACCGCGACCCCGACGCGGACCGCCGTTCCACCCCGGTGACGGGCGCCGTGGGCAGCGCGGGCGGGGTGGCGGTGCTGCTGGCCCTGGCCCAAAGCCTCACCTCCCAGAACCTGGGCCGGCAGGTCTGGCTGGCCTTCCTGGACGGCGGCGACAACGCCGACCTGGAGGGGTGGCCGGCGGCGGTGGGCGCCGGCCACTTGGCGGAGTCGCTGCGGGGCGCCGCCCAGCTGCCGCAGGCGGCAGTGGTGATCAACGTCATCGGCGCGGCCGACCAGCGCTTTCGCTACGACCCCAACTCCGACCCGGCACTCAGCGCCCAGCTCTGGGCGTTGGCAGCTGCGCAGGGCAGCGGGCCCTGGTTCCTGCCGGAGCCAGGGGAGGCTCTGATTGACGACCACCTGCCCCTGCGGGCGGTGGGCATCCCGGCGGCGGCCATCGTGGACACGGCGTACCCCTTGCGCTACACCACGGCCGACGTGGCGTCCCAGGTGGACGTCGAGAGCCTGGCGCGCGTCGGCCGGCTGCTGGAGGCTTTCGTCAAGAGGCCGCTTGTGCCATAAAGAGCAAGGGGCGCGAGTTCTGGCTTTCTGCGTGCCCGTGGTATAATCTCGCCACGGCTGTCCGCCCGTTGACCATCATCCCACCAACTGCGGGGAACGCGCTTCCCCGTGAGACCAGGAGACCTGAGACCGCATGCGACCCGCACGACGACTGGACAACGTCCCCATGTATGTGTTCGCCGCGCACGGCGCGCGGCTGCGCAAGCTGGCTGCCGAGGGGCTGGACATCATCCGGCTGGACATCGGCGAGCCCGACGCCCCTCCGCCTTCTTTCATCATTGACGAGCTGGAGCGCTCGGCGCGCAACCCCAAACACCACGGCTACGCCGGCTACGCCGGCACCCCGGAGCTCAAGAAGGCCATCGCCGACTACTACCGGCGCCGTTTCGGCGTGACCCTGGACCCCGGGCCGGAGGTGCTGCCGCTGATCGGCTCCAAGGAGGGCCTGGCCAACATCGCCTTGGCCTGGCTGGACCCCGGCGACCTGGCCCTGGTGCCCGACCCCGGCTACCCCACCTACCAGATGGGCGCCAAGCTGGCCGGCGCCGACGTCTACTTCATGCCCTTGGAGGCGCGGCTGGGCTGGCTGCCCGACCTGAGCGCCATCCCCGAGGAGGTGGCGCGGCGGGCGCGCATGATGTGGGTGTGCTACCCCAACAACCCCACCGGCGCGGTGGCGCCCCTCAGCTTCTACGAGGAGGCGGTGGACTTCTGCCGGCACTACGACATCCTGCTCTGCTCCGACCTGCCCTACGCCGACGTGTGCTTCGACGGCTATCAGGCGCCCAGCGCGCTGCAGGTGCCCGGCGCGAAGGAGGTGACCCTGGAGTTCAACTCCCTGAGCAAGAGCCACCACATGGCCGGCTGGCGCGTCGGTATGGCGGTGGGCAACGCCGTGGCCGTCAAGGCGCTGCTGCAGACCAAGAGCAACATTGACAGCGGCATCTTCCGGCCCATCCAGGACGCGGCCACCGTGGCCCTCAACGGCGACTCGACCTGGATGGAAGAGCGCAACAAGGAGTATCAGCGCCGCCGCGACCTGGTGCTGGAGACGGTGCGCGCCATCGGCATGGAGGCGGAGACCCCCCAGGCCAGCCTGTACATCTGGGCCAAGCCGCCCAAGGGCTACACCTCGGTGGAGTTCGCCGACAAGGTGCTGCTGGAGACCGGCGTCAGCTTCACCCCCGGCGACGCCTACGGCCCCAGCGGCGCAGGCTACGTTCGTATCAGCATCGGCCAGGAGACGGCCCTCATCGAGGAGGCCATGCGCCGCCTGCGCCGGCTGATGGGGGTGAGCGGCTAGCGGTGTTCGCGGCAAGGAGCTCAGCGCTGACCCAGGATCGCTTCTTCTACGCTGACCAACCTGAGGAGACCGCCCTGCTGGTGGGGATCGAGCTGAAGTCGGCCCCCGGCGAGTTCTCCATCTCCGACTCGCTGGACGAGCTAGAGCAGCTGGCCGCCACCGCGGGCATCCGCGTCGTCGGCCGCACCTACCAGCGCATCGCCGAGCCCAATCCCGCCACCCTGATCGGCTCCGGCAAGCTGAAGGAGATCGTGGAGCTGCGCGCCGAGCTGGGCGCCAACGTGATCCTCTTCGACGAGGAGCTCAGCCCCCGGCAGCAGCGCGAGATCGAGCGCGCAGTCAACGACGAGAACGTCAAGGTGCTGGACCGCACCGCGCTGATCCTGGACATCTTCGCCAAGCACGCGCGCACGCGCGAGGGCGCGCTGCAGGTGGAGCTGGCCCAGTACGAGTATCGCCTGCCCCGCCTGACCCGCGCCTGGACCCACCTGGCGCGGCAGGCGGGCGGCGGCGCCGCCCGAGGCGGCGTGGCGGGCGTCGGCCTGCGCGGCCCCGGCGAGACCCAGCTCGAGGTGGACCGCCGGGAGATCGGCCGGCGCATCGCCCACCTGAAGCGGGAGCTGGAGGAGGTGCGGGCCCATCGCCTGCGCCATCGCCAGAAGCGGCGCAGCGCGGCCCTGGCCGCCATCTCCATCGTCGGCTACACCAACGCCGGCAAGAGCACCTTGCTGAACCAGCTCACGGCGCTGGCCGGGCCGGAGCACACCCCCGCGGGCGTGCTGGCGGCGGACATGCTCTTCGCCACCCTCGACCCCACCACCCGGCGAGTGCGCCTGCCCGGCGGCCGGGAGGTGCTGGTCTCCGACACGGTGGGCTTCATCCAGAAGCTGCCCACCACTCTGGTGGCGGCTTTTCGGGCCACCCTGGAGGAGATCCTGGAGGCCGACCTGCTGCTGCACGTGGTGGACATCACCCACCCCAACGCCTTGCAGCAGGCGCGCACCGTGGGCGAGGTGCTGCGGGAGCTGGGCGCCGTGGACAAGCCGGTGGTCACGGCGCTGAACAAGATTGACCTGCTGCCCGACCCCAGCGCCGTAGCCGAGCGGCTGGCCGGCGAGTTCCCCGACGCCGTGCCCATCTCGGCGGCCACCGGCCAGGGGCTGAACGACCTGCTGGCGCGCGTCGAGGCGGTGCTCAACCGCAACCTGCTCCCGCTGGCTGCGCTGATCCCCTATAGCGAGGGCGAGCTGGTGAGCCTCTGGCACACCCACGGCCTGATCCGCCGGGAGAAGCACACGCCGGAGGGAGTGCTCCTGGAGGGAATGCTCCCCCGGCCCCTCTACGGCCGCTTCGAGCCCTACCGTCGGCGCTGAGGACCGGACAGACAGACTGGGCCGACCAACGAAGCGCACGAGCCCGGCGCCTGTCCAAGGCTTCAGCCGGCCCCGTTCACCGTTCACCGTTTACCGTCTACCGTTCACCGCTCACCGTTTACCGTTCACCGCTCACCGCCCCCATGGTCATCGGCGTCGCAACCCTCGAACTTCGTATCCCTATGAACGGCTCCCTCAAGGGGAAGCGCAGCGTGGTCAAGCCTATCATCGCGCGGCTGCGCAGCGACTTCAACGTCTCCGTGGCCGAGGTGGACGAGCAGGACAGCCTGCGCACCGCGGTCATCGCCGTTGCGTGCGTGTCCTCCGACCAGGACTACGCCCACGGCCTCCTCATGAAGGTGGTGGAGAGCGTGGAGCGCATGCGCATGGACGCAGAGCTGGTGGACTACACCATCGAGATGATCTCGTGAGGGGTTAGGGCCGGCTAGGGGGAGGAGGGCCCGGGGCCGACCGTCTCGATGGTGACCTGGGCCGACATGCCCCAGCGCAAGCGGGAGAGGACCTCCGGCGCAGCGCCCGGCTCCAGGGTCACCACGACCTTGTACACCACGTCTCCCTGGCGGGTCTTGCCGATGTCCTGGATCCTGGCCACGCGGCCGGGGAGGGTCACACCGGGGAGGGCGTCGAACTGGACGGTGGCGGCCATGCCCGGTAGCAGGCGCACCACGCCGAACTCCGTCAAGTCCTGGGTCTCCACCAGCCAGCCGCCGGTGTCGGCCAGCTGCGCCAGGGGCTGGCCGGCGCCCACTAGCTCGCCCACGCCGGGCACCAGCTCCACCACCACGCCGGCAAAGGGGGCTCGCAGCTCAGTGTCGGCCAGGGCGGCGCGGGCCTGGTCCACGGCAGCTCGGGCGGCCGCCACCTCGGCCTCAACGGCTGCCACGGTTTCCGGCCGCGGCCCCGCCTTCAGCTGGTCCAGCTGAGCCTGGGCGCGGCGCAGCTCAGCCTCGGCCGCTGCCAGCTCCGAGGGCCGCGGGGGCGCGCGGAGCGCGTCTAGCTCGGCCTGGGCCTGGCGCACCCGCGCCTGGGCCGCGGCCAGGTCGGCCGCGGTGGGCCCGGCCTTTAAAGCGTCCAGCCGCGCCTTGGCGGCGTTGCGGTTGTTGGTGGCCTGCTCGAGCTGGAGCGCCTCGGGGCGGCGGCCGATGTCGGGGCTGCCGGCCACCCGGTCGTAGGCGGCCTGGGCCTGGGCGACGGCCGCCTCGGCGTTGGCCAGCTCCGCCTCGGCTGCGGCCACCTGGGCCGGGTTGGGGCCCTCTTGCACCTTCAACAGGGCGGCGCGCGCGCCGTCCAGTGCCGCCTGCGCGGCCGCAATCTGCTCCGGCCGCGCGCCCTCCTGAAGCCGGTTGAGCTGGGCCTGGGCCGCGTCCACGGCCGCCTGGGCTGCGGCCAGCTCCGCCGGTCGCGGGCCGGCCCGGAGCTCGGCCAGCCGCGCCTGGGCTGCGGCGAGCTGGGCTTCGGCCTGGGCCAGGCTGGCGCGCTGGCGGGCTGCGTCCAATCGCAGGATCACGTCGCCTGCGGCCACCGCCTCTCCCTCGGCCACCAGCACCTCGGCCACCACGCCGCCGGTGGGCAGGCTAAGCTGGGCGCGGCGCTGGGGCACCACCACGGCATCGGCCACCACGCGGCCCTCGGCTGCCACGGGCGGCAACACCGCAGCAGCGGGGGTGGGGGTGGCCTGCCCAGGGGATCGGCTGCAGGCGGCCAGCCAGCTCACCGCCGCCACGCTCAGCCCGGTCAAAACCAAGTTCAAAGAACGCCAACCCATGTCCAAGGCTCCTTCCTTGTCTCGCGCTTAGTCACTCGTAGCTCAACACCTCGCGCACCGTCAGCCGGGCCGCCGCGCGGGCCGGCAGGAAGCTGGCCACGGCCGAGACCAGGACCGCCGCGGCCAGCCACCAGAGCAGGCCCTGGACCGAGTAGCCGTAGACCAGGGGGCTGTCCACGAAGGCAACGCCGATGCGGTCGCTCATCAGCCGGCCGATGGGCCACGCCAAGGCCGACGCCTGGGCCCAGCTGATCAGGCCGATCAGCACCCCCTCCACCAACACGATCACCATCACGGCCCCGTTGGAGGCGCCAATAGCCCGCAGCACGCCGATCTCCCGCGTCCGCTCGATGACGTTGATGGTCATGGTGCCCATGAGCCCCATGCCGCCCACCAGCGCGATCAGCAGCGCCATCATCAGCAGGAAGGACACCAGCACGCCGAACTGCACCTCCACCGCCTCGTTCTGCTCCGCCTTGGTATCCACCTCGCTCACCTGGTAGCCGCGGGCGCGCAGGTGCGCCTCGATGGCCTCGGCTGCCCGGCGCTGGGCGGCCGGGTCGTCGGGGTAGACGGCGATGCGGGCCGACCGACCGCGGCCCACGCTGCCGGCGACCTGGCCGAAGTAAGGCGCGTTGGCGTAGGCCGTGGGACGGCCCAGCACGCTCTGCACGATGCCCACCACCGTCCACTCCGTCTCCTTGCCGTTGATGACCAAGGTGATGCGGTCGCCGACCCGCACGTCGGGCTCGGCGTCCAGCACGTCGCTGGTGAGGACCAGGGCGCTCTCGTCCTCAGGCAGCAGCCAGCGACCCTCGAGCACCAAGGGGCGCACCATGGCCGAGTTGGCCTCCGGCGCGCGCACGCGGATGCGGTCCCCCTGGCTGCCGTCGGGCCGGCGACGCACGGCGCTGCCGCCGCCCCACACCTCCACCGCCTGTACGCCCGGCACCGCCAGCAGCTCGGCCCGCAGCTGACCGACGCGATAGGGCCGATCGAACTCCACGGCGACGTCGAAGTCGTTGTAGCGGTTGGTGGCCTCCAGGGTGTTGTTCAGGCTGAGGCGAACCGAGAACACGGCGATGAAGATGGCGCCGCCCAGGGTGAGGGTGACCATGGTGAGGGCCAGCCGGGCCTTGCGGCGGAAGGTGTTGCGCAGGGAGATCAGCAGCGGCCGCGCCACGAAGGGGAAGATGCGATTGACATAAACCAAGAGGTGGTCCAGCGGGCCCCGTCCAAAGCGGCCCTTGCCCAGCCCGTAGGTGGTGATGGCCTCGCGCACGGTGACGCGCGTGCCCAGGAAGACGGGCACAGCCGCGGCGGCCACGGGGACCAGGGTGGCGGTGGCTACCTGGATGGCCAGGGTGGGTAGGGGGATGCCCTCGTTGACCACGTCGAAGTTGAGGAAGCCGGCGGCGAACTGGGTCAGCCGGTAGGCGGCTGCCGCGCCCAGGGGGATGGCCAGGGGCAAGGAGAGCAGGCCGAAGAGCAGCGCCATGCCCAGGTAGAGGCCGACGATCTGCCCGGTGCGGCCGCCGATGGCCTTCATGATGCCCACCTGCCGCGTCTGCTGGGCCAGGATGGCGGCGACGGTGTTCACCACCAGAAAGCCGCTGAGCAGCAGGGCCAGCGCGCCCAGGAGACCCAGGATCAGGAAGAGGGAGTCGAGGATGTCCTGCACCGGCGTCTCCCCCGGTTCAGGGACCCACATGGAGCCCACCGCGTAGCCCGCGTCCTCCACCTTGTCCCGCACCGCCTCGGCCACGGCCCGGATGTGGTCCCGGTCGTCGGCGCGCTCGGCCACGGTGATCAGGAGCTCGTTGAACTGGCGGCCGTAGCCCCAGTCGGCCAGGGTGTCGAAGCCGACGTAGCCGAAGCCGTTGCCCACGAAGCGCGCCGGAGGCAGGTTGATGTCGTGGACGCTGCCGGCGACGGTGGCCTGGCGCAGCCGGCCCTGCCCCAGGTCAATCTCCACCTGATCGCCGACCTGCAGGCCCAGCAAGTCCAGCGAGCTGCGCTCCAGCGCCAGCCCGTGGCGGGGCGGCGGCCATTGGCCGGCCTGCGGACGCACCTGGTTGATGCGCAGGTTGGTCAGGTCGGGCCGGGCGTAGAGGGTGAGGGTGCGCCAGCGGCGGCAGGGCTGGGCAGCCAGGCACGGCTGACCACCTTGGGTAAACCCCCGCACCTTGACGGAGACTGCGGCTCGCGCGGAGACGTCCCCCACGCCGGGCACCAGCGCCACCGACTTGATCAGATCGTCGTCGAAGGGGCTGACGCCGATGGCGGCGTGGGCGGGGTTGATGCGCAGGTAGGCGCCGGTGAACTGGCTGTTGAGCAGGTGCTCGGCGCCGGAGATGACGCCCAGCGCGAAGGCGCCCACGGCGATGGACAGCACCACCAGCAGGGAGCGCAGTTTGTGGCTGCCCAGGTCCCGCAGCACCTTGGCCCAGCGGGTGGGGATCGGTGAACGGTGAACGGTGGGCGGTGAACGGTGAACGGTGGGCGATGAGCGCTCTTCCACCGGCAAGAGGGATCCGTCGGCTGTCCGATCGCCCCGCGCGCGGCCATCCGGCTTCGTCTCTACTGCCACGTCATCTCTCGTCTCCACCGCCAGCCCTTGCCCATTACCCATTAGCCGTTAACCATTAACCATTAACCATTAACCATTCACCATTGCCCATTAGCCATTGCCCATTGGCCATTGGCCATTGACCATTGCCCCGCCGTTCTTCTCGTCCCCCACGATGCGGCCGTCGGCGATGGTCACCGTGCGGCCGGCGCGGCGGGCCAGGTCTGCGTCGTGGGTGACCATGAGGATGGTCTTGCCCTCCTCCACCAGGCGCTGGAAGAGCTGAAAGATGCTCTCGGCCGTCTGCGAGTCCAGGTTGCCCGTGGGCTCGTCGGCCACGATCAGCGCAGGGTCGTTGGCCAGGGCGCGGGCGATGGCTGCGCGCTGCTGTTGGCCGCCGGAGGTCGCGCTGGGCAACTTGTGCGCGTGCTCGGCCAGGCCCACCTCCTCCAGCAGCGCCATGGCTCGCCGTGGCCGCTCCCGCAGGGGGTAGGTGCTGCAGAAGTCCATGGGCAGCATGACGTTCTCCAGGATGGTGAGGGTGGGCAGGAGCTGGAAGAACTGGAAGATGACCCCAACGTGGCGGCCGCGCCAGACGGCCATCTGCCCCTCGCTCAGGGTGTGGACGGCGGTGTCGCCGATCAGCACCTCGCCGGCCGTGGGGCGGTCAATGCCGGTGATCATGTTGATCAGGGTGGACTTGCCGCTGCCCGACTTGCCCATCACGGCCACGAACTCCCCGCGGTCCACCTGCAGGTCAATGCCGCGCAGGGCGGGGAAGTCGCCGGCGGCGGTCTGGTAGACCTTGGTGACCCCTCGCAGCTCGATGAGATGGGTGTTGCCGTGGCGATAGCGGGCGTCGCCGTTGGCGGCCGGCCGCGGGCCGAGCCATCGCTGAAGTATCATGGGCCTCGTCCAAAGGTGATCTGTGCGGCTGCAACCGGCAGGGAGTAGCGCAACTCCTGTGGAGTTGCGCTACAGGCTGCGCCAACCGACGTGTAGCACAACTCCTGTGGAGTTGTGCTACAAGGTGCCCAACCGACGTGTAGCGCAACTCCTGTGGAGTTGCGGTACCGGGTACCCAACCGACGTGTAGCGCAACTCCTGTGGAGTTGCGCTACAGGTGCGCCAACCGACAACAGCACAGCCGGCGGGTTGAAGCCGCAGTGAGCATTCTACCAGACTTCGTCCTCCGCCGTTTGTGGTGATTATCCCAGAGCGACGGGCCTGAGGAACTCGTTGCTGTGCTGCGCCGCCGGCGTCCGTTGGCGGGTTCTCCTCGCCTCTAGCACCCCCACGGTGTCAGCAGGGAGGTGTAGCGCAACTCCACAGGAGTTGCGCTACAGGAGTGGCGCTACAGGAGTTGCGCGACGTGTTACGAGCGGGTTCGCGCGTCCCCCTGGGCCTCGGCCAGCGCGGCCAGCAGCCGCCGGGTGGCCGCCAGGCGCTCCAGCCAGGGCTCCACCAGCTCCGCTGCCTCGGCGTTGTCGGCGGCCAGGCGGCGCAGGGCGGCCGCCGTGTCGTCGGCCACGCCGGCCAGGGCGGCCACGGCCGCAGGAAAGCGGTCGAACTCCGCCGCGCTGCGCAGGAAGGTGCGCAGCATCTGCCGGCGCTCGCCGAAGCCGTGGGGCGCTTCCGCCGAGCGGCCCAGCTGGCCGATGTCGCGGCGGGAAAGGAAGAGGCCGCTGTAGGGTGGGGTGAGGAGGAACCCGGCGATGGCGTCCAGGTCGGTCTGGGGATCGGCCAGGAGGCGCTCCACCCGCCCAGCGGGGGTCTCGGCGGTCGGGTCGGCCGCAGCGCCGTTGACCCCAGGCCGGGGCCGTAGGACCAGCACAGCGCCGTCGCCGGCCGGCCGGCCCGCCGCGATCTGCTGCTCGGCCAGGCCGCGGCGCCGCTCCACGGCCAGGGCCAGCGTCAGATCGGCCAGCTGGGCGTAGAAGGGGTCCCCCTGGCGCTGCACCGCCGCCACGAAGGCCGGCAGCCAGCGCAGCAGGTGCTCCTTGAGGAAGTCCGCCTGGAGCTGCTGCGCTCGCGCGGCCATGTCCCCGCGGCCATCCTCCCACGCCTCGGCCTCGGCGTGGCAGAGGAAGGCCAGCGCGTCCAGCTCGTAGGCCAGGTGGTCGGCCGGCTCGCTGGCCTCGTCGGCGGCGAAGCCCATGCCCCGGTAGCTCACCCGCACCCGGTCGGTCTCGGGGCCCCCCAGCAGGCCAGCCGGGTCCAGGAAGATGCTCTGGTAGGGGAAGACGTTCAGTCCGAAGAGGGTGTGGAAGCTGGCCGCCGCCTCGTCTGGGACGTAGGGATGCGGCGCGACGGCGGCCAGCTCCGGCAACGCCTGCACCTGTTCCAACAGGGCCGGCGTCAAACCGCTGCGGTAGAGCTCGGCGAAGAGCTGAAAGGCCCGCGCGTAGGCCAGCGCGGCCTCTGGGGCTGTGAACATGCGCTACTGGCCCGCCTTGACCAGGGCAGCCTGCTCTGCGGGCACGCCCTCCGGCGCGTGGCCGTTGCGGCCGTTGCGGCTGACCAACACCTCCGGCAGCTTGTAGTAGGCCTTCTGCGGCTTGAGGGGCCGCTTGAGCCACAGCGGGCGGCGGGTGCCGTCGGGGCTGTACTTGTCCGCCGGCCGAGTCAGGGCCAGCCACTCGCGGTAGACCTGCATGGAGCGGTTGGTGTCCACCCAAACGTCGCCGTGGCGGTCGCCGGGCTCGGCCTTGCGCACGTTGACCGCCTTCTGCAGCCAGCAGTGGCCGCCGCTCAGCGGGTCGGGGTGCACGGCGTGGGTGAGGTTCTGGTGCACGCCCACGTCCTCCCACCAGATGCGCTCGGTGTCGGGGTCGAAGCTCTTCCAGGGCCGCGCGCCGTGGATGTAGTTGAGCTTGAAGCGCCCCTCGCCGTCCTCCTCCAGCCGGGCCAGCGCCGACATGCCGGGGCCGATGCCCAAGTCCTCCTGCAGGCGCCAGCGGCCCAGGTGGTGGCTCATGGCGATGATGCCGGGCTTGATGCCCTCGGTGACCCACACCGTGTCCACGAAGTAGCCGATCTCGGTGGTGACCCGCACCAGGTCGCCGGTCTTGACGCCGATGCGCTCGGCGTCGCTGGGGTGCATCCAGATCGGGTTCTTGTGGCTGATCTCGTAGAGCCACTTGGCGTTGGCGCTGCGGGTGTGGATCAGGGTGGGCAGGCGGAAGTTGGGCAGCAGCACCATCTCCCCTTTCTGCCGGTCAATGTGGTCCGGGTGGACGTGGCTCTTCAGCGGCCAGGGGATGGTGTACTCCCGCTCCGGCCAGCCCCACTGGTAGAGGGTTTCGCTGAAGAACTCCAGCTTGCCGGAGGGGGTCTCGAAGCCGACCTTGCGCTCGCCGTCCACCTCCACGCCCTTGCCCGCAGGCGCCGGCTGCTCGTAGGGGGTGTAGTTCTCCCGCTTGACCTCGAAGACGCCGTACTTGCGCATGTACTGCAGGGGCGTCAGGCCCTCGGCGGCGGCGGCCTCGGGCAGGCCGGGCACGCTGTTCTCAAAGATCCAGCGGTAGTACTCCTCTACGGTGATGATCTCGCCCGGTCGGTAGGGGCTCTCGAACCACTTGCGCACGCCCAGGGAGCCGTCGGGGTCCATGCGGGCCGACAGCTCGATCCAGAACTCGTTCTCCTCCCACACCTCGCCGGGGTTGGCCTCGAAGGTGTAGCGCACCTTGCGGCCCAGCTTCTCCATGGCCACCCGGCGCACGGGCTGGCGGAAGGCGATCCACTGGCCGGCGTGGGTCTCCTGGCTCATCAGGTCGTGGCGCTCGCCGCCGTGGCCCATGGGCAGCACGTAGTCCGCGAACCAGGCCGACTCGCTCCAGGTGGGGGTGAGGGCGACGTGCAGCTTGATCTTGCTCTCGTCCCGCAGCGCCTTCAGCCACATGAAGCCGTCCGGGTTGATCCACATGGGGTTGTAGACCCGGGTGAAGTAGACGTCCAGGGTGCCGCGGCCCTCCTCCAGCAGGTGGGGCAGCAGGAAGCTCATCTCGAAGTGGGCGAAGGGGTACTCGATGGGGAAGTGGAGCTCGTTCCAGGCCTCGGGCCCCGGTGGGGTGGCGAAGGGCTTGGGCACGAACTTGTTCCACTCGTTGCCGGAGGTGCCCCCGCGCGTGCCCACGCTGCCGGTGAGCACGTTGAGGAAGAAGAGGGCCCGGGCCACCTGCCAGCCGCCTAGGTTGCCGATGGTGGCGGCGCGCCACACGTGCGCAGCCAGCTTGCCGTCGCAGTCCGCGATCCACTCAGCGGCCTGGCGGATGCGCTCCACGGGCACCTGCGCCTCCTCGGCCGCCCGCTCGAAGGTGAAGTCGCGGTAGAGCGCCCTGAGCGCACGGTCGAAGTAGGAGAAGTCGTCGTCGCTCAGGGGGAAGGAGAGGGCGGCGATCTCCGCCTGGAGCGCAGGGTCGCCCAGGTCCAACTTGCCGTCGCGGACCGCGGCCAGGGTCTCCCGCCAGTTGACCCAGCGCCGCACGAAGCGCTGGTCGTAGCGGCCGGTCTGGATCAGGTAGTTGGCGATGGCCAGCAGCACGGTGGTTTCGCTGCCGGGCCAGGTGGGCAGCCAAAGGTCGCTCATGCTGGCGGTGTTGCTCAGCCGCGGGTCTATGGTGATCAGCTTGGCGCCCGCCATCTTGCCCTCGATGATGCGCTGGGCGTGGGGGTTGAAGTAGTGGCCCGTCTCCAGGTGGCTGGAGATGAGCAGGATGACGCGGGCGTTGGCGTGGTCAGGGCTGGGGCGGTCGAACCCGCTCCACAGCGCATAGCCCAGCCGCGCGCTGGAAGAGCAGATGTTGGTGTGGCTGTTGTGGCCGTCCACGCCCCAGGCTAGGATGCAGCGGTTGGTGTAGCCGTCCTCGCCCGGCCGGCCCACGTGGTAGACGATGCCGTCGCGGCGCTTGAGGCGGCTTTCCCGCATCTGGGCGGCGATGTCGTTGAGGGCCTCCTCCCAGGTGACCCGCTTCCACTTGCCCTCCCCGCGCTTGCCGACGCGCTTGAGGGGGTAGAGGATGCGCTCCGGGTCGTAGGTCTGGTTGTGGGTGGCGGGGCCCTTGGCGCAATTGCGGCCGCGGCTGCCGGGGTGCACCGGGTTGCCCTCGAACTTCTTCACCTCCAGCGTCTCCCGGTCCACGTAGGCCAGCAGGCCGCAGGCGCTCTCGCAGTTGAAGCAGACGGTGGGGATGAGCATGTAGCGCCGGGCCACCCGCTGCGGCCACAGCTTGCCGTCCCACTCCACCCAGTCGTCCCACTTCTCCACCGGGGGGTATTGGCTCATGCGGCCGTCGGGGTGGTGGACCACGGTCATGGGCACCGGCTCCGGCTGCAAGTCGGTGGGCGCAAAGTGGGGCAGGCCGAAGCCGCTCTCGCCCTTCGGCGCCGGTCGGGCGTCGGGGTTGCGGCCCAGCAGGCCGGACAGCAGGCGGTTGATTCTGGACTGGTTGCTCATAGTGCCTTTGTGGGTGCGTTCGCTCGTGCGGACGTGCCGCCAGAGGAAAACGGGACAGCGAATAGGGCGACGAATGAACGAATGGCCTTCGGCGAGTCTTCGCGTCCTCTTCGTGCCTTCGCGCTCTCTTCGTGTCTTCGCGCTCTCTTCGCGCCTTCGCGGTTCTCTTCGTGTCTTCGCGGTTCTCTTCGCGCCTTCGTGTTAACTGTTCGGCAGCTCCTGGGGCGCCATGACGAAGGCGTATTCGAAGAAGTACAGCCCGACGACGGCCAGCAGACCGGCCAGCGCGGCCAGGACAGGCGCGGCGGGCGCCAGCAGGAAGGCCGCCGCCATCAGCGCCAAGGGCGCTCCGTGGCCCAGCAGGATGCTCCCCTGCCAGAAGTGACGGCGGTAGCGGCCGTGGCTGATCTCGTGGGCGGCCCGGGCGGCCAGCTCCGTGGCATGGGGCATGGCGAACTCACCCACCAGGGTCACGAACAGGTCCACCAGCAGCGCGGCCACGAAGGCGACCCGCGTTACCTGGGTCAGCGCGTCGGGCAAGGCCAGGAAGAGGTCCAGCACCAGCAGCGCGGCGGCGCCTGCCATCAGCGCCTGCACCACCAGGTGGAAGGGCAGCAGGGAGCTCTGCCACAGGTCGCGGCCCTCGGCCTGGCCGAAGAGGAAGGCGGTGTAGATGGCCGCGCCCACGGCCAGCACGCCGCCGACCCACAGCAGGGGCAGGCGCAGGGCTGCGCTCAGGCCGGCCGGCAGCAGGTTGACCAGCGCACCGGTCTCCAACAGCCACCACAGGCCGGCCACGGCCGAGAAGCCCACCAAGATGAACGCGCCGCGCGTCAGCCAGCTCTTCCATTGCGGCCGCAAGAGGATGGAGAAGAAGCGCTCCGGCCGGTCGAGGTCGTAGACCAGCAGGGCGGTGGTGAGGCCGATGAAGAGCAGGGAGACGAAGCCGGCCACCGCCGCGGTCAGGCCGTCGAAGGGGCTCAGGCCCAGGCCGAAGGCCAGGGTGAGCAGCATGAAGACCCCTGCGCCGATGCCCTTGGTGACCAGGTAGGCCGGCACCGGCCAGTGCCAGGGGATCTTGTGCTGGGCGTTGTAGGCCACCTGCACCATGTGCTCCGCCATGCGCCCTTGACCGATGTAGATGGGGCCGCCCATGGGCGCGCCCTGGGGCTGCGGCTCGCGAATGGCCACGCCCGACTTAGCGGTCCTGCGGGTGGGCGGGTAGAGGGGCGCGCTGCCGGCCGCGAGGGCTTCGGCGGCGTGGCCGTGGCCGTTGGCGTGGCCGTTGCTGGCGGGCTTGGCGTGCAGCGGGATCACGTCGGCCCACAGGAAGGTCTCCGGCGTGCGCGCGGTGGCGGTGGGGTGCAGCGCCCACTCGTTGCCGTCAATGTAGAACAGCTTGGGCACGGTGCCCTGCTCCGGCTTGCGCACCGTCACCTTGTGGGTGGCCAGGATGCGGCTGATCTCGGAGTTGGGGTCGTCCATGTCGCCGGCGATGATGGCGTGTTCCGGGCAGACGACGACGCAGGCCGGCTCCAGCCCCAGCTCGACGCGGTGGGAGCAGTAGTGGCACTTGGCTGCGGTGTGGGTGTCGGGGTCAATGTAGATGGCGTCGTAGGGGCAGGCCTGCATGCACGCCTTGCAGCCGATGCACACCCGGGGGTCGAACTCCACGATGCCGTCGGCGCGCTGGTACATAGCCGTGACCGGGCAGATGCGCACGCAGGGCGGGTTGGCGCAGTGGTTGCAGCGGGTCACCTGGAAGTGGCGCCGCGTGTTGGGGTAGGCGCCGGTCTCCACGTACTTCACCCACGTGCGGTAGACTCCCAGGGGCACCTCGTTCTCGCTCTTGCACGCGGTGGAGCAGGCGTGGCAGCCGATGCACTTGCGGTTGTCTATGACGAAGCCGTAGTTCATGGGGGGTAGGTTCCGTCTGAAGCTCGTCCGAAGACTGGTCCAGCCTTGAAGGCCTGAAGACTGGTCCAGCCTCCCAGGCTGGACCAGTCTGATGGCTTGACCGGCGCGCTCAGTTCACATCCGACAGCGCGCAGATGTTCTTGCCCAGCTCCAGCTCGTCTGCCTCGTCCACGGTGGGGTGGGAGAGGCCGATGTTCACCCGCTTGATCTCCACGTACTGGGGCGGCATGTAGGGCAGGTGGCTGAGCATGTAGTCCACAAACTGCTGTTTGCCCTGGAACTGGAGGCTGTGGTTCTCGCGCCAGAGGTCGCGCAGCCGCTTGACGTAGAGGCCGTCGGCGTTGGCCTCGCGGTGGGAGGCGTAGTGGCCGGGGAGGATCCAGGCGTGCTCCGGCACCCGGCGCTTGATGATGCCGAAAATGGTGTCGTAGACCACCGGCGCCCAGCGCTCGCCCTGGCCGCCCAGGTCGGGCCGGCCGAAGCTCTCGATGAAGAGGTTGTCGCCCGTGCAGCAGAAGGCCTCGCCGTCGGGCGCGGTGACCAGGAAGTTCACCTGGCCCAGGGTGTGGCCGGGGGTGTGGATGGCCTCGATCTCCAGGTCGCCCAGCTCGAAGCGCTGGCCGTCGCGCAGCATCTGGTACTCGATCCGCGCCGGCAGCATGTCGAAGGGGTGGATGCCATCGTAGGGGTGCAGGTAGTAGGGCGCGCCGGTGGCCTCGGACAGCTCCGGGCCGGTGCTGATGTGGTCGGCGTGGGCGTGGGTGTCCAGGATCAGCTTGAGGGTCAGGCCCCGCTCGCCCAGCCAGTCCAGGTAGCGCCCGCCGTAGCGCAAGGGGTCCACGATGGCGGCCTCGCCCTGGCTGACGAAGATCCAGCTCACGCAGCCGCGCGCCGGGCGGTCCACCTGGTAGACGGCGTAGGCCGGGGTCTCTACCATCGGGCTGACGTGGTAGTAGTCGCCCCACTCCACCATGCCGCCGGCCACGTTGATGGCGCGCAGGCCGCGCTGACGCAGCCGCTCCGCCACGAAGTCGCTGGCGTCGCCTCGGGCGCACACCACCACGATGGGCCGGCCGCGCGCTGCGGCTACCACCTGAGCGATGGCGGCCTCTTCGTCCTCCCGAAAAGCGGGGAAAGGCAGGTGCAGCGTCTCCGGCGTGTAGCGGCCCTCGATGCGCCACATGTCGAACTCCTCCTGGTTGCGCACGTCCAGCAGAAGGACGTTCCACGGCTGCTGCAGGGCCGCAAAGAGCTCATCGGTGAAGATCTCGTTGCGGCTCTCCGACCAAGCAGTGTCCTCAACGACAGCTTCGAGCAAGGCATCGGTCATGGCTTTGTCTCCCGGCGCCCTCAAGAGACGCCCCAATCGAGGGATGAACGATGGATCGTGCTTTCCGGCTCCCTGCGCGCAAGCCGGCAGCTTGACCGGCGCAGGTTTGGCCAAGTGCTATTATAAAGGAACACGCGCTTTGCTTCATCCCCCGAACGGGTGAACTTTTCACACCTCGATCAGCCCGCGACGCACGGCCTCGATCACCGCCTGGGTGCGGTTGGGCTGGTCCAGCTTGCGCAGGATGCTCTTGACGTGGGAGCGCACCGTCTCCTCGCTGACCACCAGCCGTTCGGCGATCTCGCGGTTGGTGGCCATGGTGGCCATGAGCTGCAGCACCTCCAGCTCCCGGCGGGTGAGGGCTTGAAAAGCCGGGTCCGGCCGCGCGGCAGAGCGGCTCACCGCCTGCAGGATGTCGGGGTGGATGTAGCTCTCCTGGCTGGCGACCTGGCGAATGGCCGCGGCCAGCTCGTGGGGCGTCACCTCCTTGGGCACGTAGCCGTCCACGTCGGCAGCCAGGGCGGCCTGGATCAGCCGGGTGTCCTGGGCGCCGCTGAGCACCAGGATCCGGCAGCCGGGCGCCGCGCGGCGCAGCGCGGGCACTGCGGCCGATCCCTCCTGGTCGGGCAGGGCCAGGTCTAACAGCACCAGGTCGGGCTGGAGCGCGGCGGCCAGGGTCACCGCCGCCGCCGCCGAGCCGGCCTCGCCCACCACCGTGAAGTCGGGCTGCAGCGTCAACACCATCACCAGCCCGCGGCGCACCACCGCGTGGTCGTCCACGATCAGGATGCGGATCGCACGGGGGAGGCGCTCCATACCTTAGCGCACCCTCTCCAGCGGAATGGCGATGTGCAGGCGCACGCCGCTGCCCGGCGCAGCCTCGGCGTGGAACGCGCCGCCTAGGCGCTCCACCCGCCGGCGCATCCCGTCCAGGCCGAGGCCGTCCACCACCGCCGCCTGGGCCGGGTCGAAGCCGACGCCGTCGTCCTCGATGGTCACGGCCACGCCGCCGTTCTGCTGGGCGATCTCCAGCCGGGCGTGGTGGGCGTTGGCGTGGCGGGCAATGTTGGCCACCCCCTCCTGAGCGATCAGCAGCAGCTCGTGGCGCAGGGCCAGGGGCCAGGCGTCGAAGGCGGGGGTGACCTGCACCTCCAGGGCGATGGGCCGGCCCATGGCCAGGGCGGCCAGGTGCTTGCGCAGGCCCGCGGCCAGGCGCTTGCTGTCCAGCCCACCGGGCGCCAGGCCCAGGATGGCGCTGCGCATCTGGTGCAGGGCGGCGAAGGCCAGCGGCTCCAGGTCGGCCAGCTGCGCCTTGACCAGGTCCAGGGCCTGGGGCTGCTGGGCCAGGAGCTGGTTGCAGGCGTTGAGGCCGTAGGCCAGGCCGAAGAGGTGCTGCGAGACGGTGTCGTGGATGTCGGCCGCGATGCGGTTGCGGGCCTCCTCGGCCGCCAGCCGCTGGGCGCGCTCGATGCACAGCCGCAGGCTGCCCAAGGCCACGCTGGCGTGGCCGATCACCAGGGCCAAGGGCGTGAGCCGGGGGTCCGCCGGGCCGTCGTAGGCCTCCTCGCTCTCCACCAGGAGCACGCCCACCAGGTTGCCCCGGAGCCGCAGTGGGGCGGCCACGTAGCCGCGGCGGAGGTCCAGCCAGCGGTCCAGCTCCGGGTGGCCGGTGGGGGGCGTGGGCGTGGCCTCCCACCGCAGCTCGCCCGCGGCCACGGCAGCCGCCAACGGCGCGTCGCCGTCCGCCGGGAGCACGCAGGCGCCGGCCTCGGCGCCGTCGCTGCGCAAGCAGCGAGCGATGGTCTCGCCCCGGCGCAGCCGCATCCAGCCGGCCAGCCGCGCCTGGCCGTCGCTCAGGGCCACGGCGGCGGCCGGGAAGCCCATCTGCTCCACCAGGCCGGTCAACAGCACCTGCTGCATCTCCGTCAGCTCCACCGAGGACTGCAGGCTGAGGGTGAGGGCCTGGATCAGGCGGAGCTGCGAGTTCATGTGCTCCAGCTCGGCGTTGCTGGCCGCCAGCTGCCGGCCGGCGACCTCCAAGCGTTCGGCCTGCTCGCGCAGCCGCGCCAGGAGCTGGGCCGGATAGCCGAAGAGGAGGCCGATGACGTAGACGGTGAAGATTTGGGTGAGGGCCAGGAAGAGATCGAGGGAGGAGGAGGCCGGCTCGGCGCGGGCGCTGCGGAGCAGGAAGATGGCGGCCAGGTACATGGGTGTGAAGGCCAGGGCGGCCGCTATGCCGCCGCGGATGCCGAAGAAGAAGGCCGCGGCCAGGATGGGCGAGAGGGCGTGGAAGTAGAAGGGGCTGGCCACGCCGCCGGTGAGGGCGATGGCGGCGGCCGACAGGGCCAGGTCCACCACCAGCAGCCAGGGCGCGGCCTGCAGCCGGCGGTTGAGGGCACGGTAGCGCAGGGTGATGGCCAGGGTGAGCGCGGCCAGCCC
>JANWYQ010000035.1 GCA_025055015.1 Caldilineales bacterium | reverse complement strand
CGCGATCACTTCAGCAGGCGGATGAAACCCGCCTGGAGATCGCCCATGTCACTCGTCTTCATCGGTGGTGCTTCTTGTCTCGGCTATCAGAGCTTGTCCGAGATAGGTGTCGTGTTGGTCGGCCCAGTCGGGAATGTCGCTCCTAAGCGCTCCGATGAAGTTCTCCAGGGGGTCTTCCACAGCCGTGCGAATGGCAGAGAGCAGCCACTCACGAGCGATCTCTTCAGGACTGCGTCCTGTTTGCTCGGCGATTTTGACCAGGGGTTCATAGGCACCTTGCGGCACCTTCAGGGTCAGGGTGTAATCCATCGTTATCTCCGTTCTCATAGCCGCTCGAGCAGACGACGAGTGGCCGTATGACCGGGCTCCCGCCGGCAGGATGAAGTTCCATTGCCACCCTACCACCGTTCGGGTTGCCCGTCAAAACGTCCCTAGAAGACCGAGATCGGTCGTCATCGTTACAGGCGGAGCAGAAACTCGCGGCTTGCGGCCAGAAACAGCGTTGGCGCCGCCGCCAGGACCATGCGCACGCCGCGGACCACCTCGGCCTCGGCGGCGGCCCACGTGGCGGCGGTGATGCCGACGACCACGCCGACCTGCCGACACGCCGCGATGGCCCGCTCGATCATCGCCTGCACCTCCGGATGGTTGGGGCCATCGGCGAAGCCCATGGCCAGGGAGAGGTCGCGCGGGCCGATCATGACCGCGTCCACGCCGGGCACAGCCGCCAGCGCCGGCAAGCGCTCGATCAGCGCTGGGTCCTCGAACTGGATGATGACCATGGTCTCGGCGTTGGCCGCGGCGACGTAAGCCGAGGCCTCCCCGCGGCGGGCCATGTAGGCGGCAGCCCGCGCCAGACCGATCCCGCGGCGGCCCAGGGGCGGGTACTTCACCGCCGCCACCAGCCGCTCCACCTCCTCCGCCGTTTCGAGGCCCGGCACCATCACCCCCATCATCCCGGCGTCCAGGTAGGGCAGGATCGGCTTCGGGTCGGGCAAGGCCAGGCGCACCAGGAGCGTGATGCCCACCCGCTCGCACGCCCGCACCACGTGGAGGGCCGCGGCCGGGTTGATCAGCCCGTGCTCGCCGTCCAGGATGTAGTAGTCGAAGCCGGCCAGGCCGCACAGCTCAGCCCACAGGGGGTCATCCGAGGCGTTGATCACCCCGAAGACCGGCTCGCCCCGGCGCAGCTTGGCCTTGGTACGATTGGGTTGCAGGAACATGACTGCGTCAAATCGAGCGGTGCTTGTCCTGGTTGTTGATCGGGCTTACCCGCGGTATAATCGGCGCGAAACCCCTCCTGTGGGCCGATGGGGAACGCATAGCCTTGACGGCTTGCCAGCCTGGTTTTGCCGCACACGTGGAGACAGCCCATGACCACGGAAACCACCCTGGAAATCCGCCTTCCTACCCCTTTGCTACGCCTCGGTCTGGATAGAGAGGACGTCGAGCAGCGGGTGACCGAATGGCTGGTGATCTCGCTCTTCGTCGAGGGGCGCATCTCGTCAGGCAAAGCGGCAAGGCTGTTGAACATCAGCCGCTCTGCCTTTCTCGACCTGCTGCGGGCACGCGGCATTGCGTATCTCGACTACACGGCCGACGAGTTGGCTGAGGAGTTCGAGGCTGTTGAAAAGCTCACATCCGACATTCATTGAACGTTGGCAACGTCACGGGTTCAGCATCAGCCAGGCGGTGGTCGCCAGTGTGTTAAGCCAGGCGGGGGAATAGGCGAACTTCAAATCACACCCGCGGCCTGCAGGGCTGCCAGCTCCGCCTCGTCCAGACCCAGCAGGCCGCCGTACACCTCGCCGTTGTGCTGGCCTAGCAAGGGAGGCGGGCTAAAGGTATCCTCGTGGGTCTCCGACAGCTTGATGGGGTTGCCGGGCATGCGGGTCGAGCCACCTAAGGGATGGGCCACCTCCACCACCATGTTCCGGGCCAGCACCTGCTCGTCGGACAGGGCCTGGGCGAGGTTGTTCACCGGCGCGCAGGGGATGCGGTAGCGCCGGAGCTGCTCCAGCCAGTAGGCCTGGGTGTTCGTGGCAAGGATCTCATTCAGCCGGCGGTGGATGGTCTCCTTGTTGCGCCAGCGGCCCGGCTGCTCCCGGTTCTCCGGCGTGTCCAGGTCGGGCGCGTCCAGCAGCTCCATCAGCGCCGCCCAGAAGTTGTCGGTGATGACGGCGATGATGATGTAGCCGTCGGCGCAGCGAAAGGTGTCGTAGGGCACGTGGACGAAATGGCCGTTGCCCAGCCGGCCGGGGATCTCGCCGGAGAGGAAGTACATCGTGGCCATGTAGTTCAGCAGGCTGATCTGGGCGTCGAGCATGGAGATGTCCACGTGCTGGCCGCGGCCGGTCAGGTGACGGGCCTGTAGCGCGGCCAGGACGCCGATGACCGCCATCAGCCCGCCGCCCAAATCGCCGATGGGGATGCCGGAGCGGGTGGGCGGGCCGTCGGGATGGCCAGTGATGCTCATGCCGCCGCCCATGGCCTGGGCCACCATGTCGAAGGCTGGCCGGTCTCGGGCGGGACCGGTCTCGCCGAAGCCGGTGACCGAGCAGGTGATGATGCGGGGATTGACCGGCGCCAGGTGCTCGTAATCCACCCCCAGCCGCGCCATGACACCGGCGCTGAAGTTGGCCATCACCACGTCCGAGACCTGCACCAGGCGGTGGAAGAGGGCCAGGCCGGCCGGCGCCTTTAGGTCCAGGGTGATGCTCTTCTTGTTGCGGTTCAAGGTGAGGAAGTAGGCGCCGAAGCCGTTGAGGCTGTTCTTGGGGTCCTTCTCCAGCAGGCGCCGGGTGCCCTCCCCCTTACCGGGCGGCTCGATCTTGATGGTCTCGGCGCCCAGGTCGGCCAGCATCATGGTGGCGTAGGGGCCGCTGAGCATGTGGGTCAGGTCGAGGATGCGAATGCCGTGGAGTGGTTTCATGGGGAAGGTCGTAACTGCCGTCTGCAGCGGAGCCGGCGGGGGATGAAGTCCCCCGCCTACGACGCGGCGCCCGTTGAAACGGGCTACAGGCGCTGCGCCGACAAGCCCCGTTGACGGGGCGCCGTTGTGTGGCCGGAGGCTGAAGCCTCCGGCGGGTCTGTCGAAGGGCCGGCTTACGGCAGGCCCTGCAGGTAGGCCAGAACCTCGGCCTTGGCCACCACGTCGCCGTACTTGGCGTTGATGTCGAACAGGTTGGCCTCGTGGGGCGCGGGATGGCGGTCGGCCACGCATTCGCGCGGCACGATCACGCGGAAGCCGTACTGCATGCCGTCCACGGCCGAGGCGCGGATACAGCCGGAGGTGGAGCAGCCGGTGAGGATGACCGTGTCCACCCCCAGGCTGGTGAGGGCCGGGGCCAGGGCCGTGCCGAAGAAGGCGCTGGCGTACTGCTTGACGATGACCACGTCCTCGGCCGCGGGCGGCAGCTCGTCCACGATGTCGGCCAGCGGCTCGCCCTCCACCAACGCCCGCAGCAGCGGCACCTTGCGCACGAAGACGCCGCCCTCCACGCCGGTGCGGCTGTAGACCACCCGCGTGTAGAACACCGGCACGCGCTTCGCCCGCGCCAGGGCCAGGAGGTCGGCGGTCTCCCGCACGGCCTCCACCACGGCGGCCGCGTAGAGGGGCGAGCCGGGCGTCGTGTAGGCCTTGATGAAGTCCACCACCAGCACGGCCGGCCGCCGGCCAAAGCCGACCCGACCGTCGAACACGCCCTGGTAGTTGTCGGGAAGAGAGGACATGGAAGTGCCGGACATGGGGATAGGAGGTTGGGGGAGGTTGGGGGAGCTGGGGAGCTCAGGGGAACTCGGGGGAGCTTGGGGGAGCTCAGGGGAGCTTGGGGCGGCTTGGAGAAGCGAGAAGCGCTCGCCTAGGCACAACGACACGACCGTCACGGCAAGCGTCCGGGGTTTTCTCGGTCCCCAGTCGCAGGCGGCGCTTCGCCAGCTCATCAAGCTCCTTCAGCTCCTTCAGCTCCTCAAGCTCCTCCGAGCTCCTCTAGCTCCTCTCTCTACACCGTCGCCACCTGCGGGGCGCGCCCGGCATCCACACCGAACGTCGCGCGGGCGTGGGCGTAGACGCGGGCGGCCGCGTAGGCGAAGGCCAGCCAGGCCACGGCGTTGATGCTCTGTTCGATCCACTGCAGGGCAATGGTCTGCTCCGGCATCCGGGCCATGCCGTTGAGCATGAAGACCCCGGCCAGGTTGAGCACGAACAGCCAGGCCGGGAGCGGCAGCCGCTGGCGGAAGCTGAAGACGATCAGCAGCACGCCGGTGACCACTGTGGCCAACACCATCACGCTGAGCAGCACCCGCTCCCAGGCCGGCGAGCCGGGCCGGGTGAGGGCCAGGAAGACGCTGGCGGCGAAGACCAGAGCAATGACGGCCACGGGCGGCAGCCAGCGGTGCCAGGTCGTCCGGCCCCGCACCCGCCGCATCGTTTGCCAGACGCTGTAGGCCAGCAGGGTGTAGCCGGGCGCCATCAGGATGAACAGGCTGTTGTCCAGCCAGGTCACGTCGGTGGCCCCGCCCGAGAGCGCCATGATCAGCTTCCATGTGGCCTTGGCGAAGCCGCCGGCCACGGTCAGCGCGGCGCCCACCGCCGCCACCCGGCCCTGGACCGCGTCCACGTGGGCCACCATGCGCACGATGTAGAACAGCCCCAAGGCCGTGAAGGCCACGGGCAGGTAGTCCACCAGCGCCAGCGAAAGGGTGTACTCCTGCATGGCGTCCTCCTCTCAGCGGGGGCGGGCCGCCGCAGCCACAGCCGCGGCCTGCGCCGCCTGGCCACCCAGGAAGCGACGGGCCGTGGCCACGTTGGCGAAGCCCAGCACCGCCTCGCCCACGCTGCCCAGGAAGAAGAGGTTGCCCATGGCCGCGCCGGCAGCCACGAACATCACCAGGCTGCCCAGCAGCAGCCAAGGCCAGCCCGCGCGGCGCCAGAGCGCCACGCCGCCCGCCAGCAGAAAGACCATGGTCACCAGCGAGGCGATGGGCGGGCCTTGCATACCGCCCTCGTTGACGTAGCGCAGGGTGTCCATCACCAGGCGCGGCTGCATGTCCACCTGGGCCAGGTCGGCGTAGACGCCCAAGAGCACCATCAGGGTCGCCACGATGCACACGGCCGTGTGTGCGGCTTTGCCCTGCGCCCAGCCCACCCCGGCCCGGCGCAGCACGCCAAAGGCGAAGATCATCAGCAGCGGCGTGAGCAGCGCGTGGACGGCGAAACGGCCGAGGTTCAGCGCGCTCAACAGGCTGCCCTGGCCGATGAAGCGGCCCAGGGCGATCACCAGGGCGTCGTAGACTAGCCCGGCCAGCACCAACAGGAGCAACAAGGTGTAGGACGACCGCTGTTGGCCGTACAGCCGGCTGCTCTGCCAGGTCAGGTAGGCGAACAGGGCCGCCAGAACGAGGTAGAGGACGGTGAGCATGGCTTCCTCCTTCGCAGGGTGTGTGGGGACGGCGGGACGATAACGGCGCGGCCGCTCAGGCCGCCCGGAAGAACCGACGGAGCGCCGCGGCCACGGCTTCGGGCTGACGGTCGCACACGTAGGGGCCGGCGTCGGGGATGACCAGCGCCTGACCGCGGCGCAGGTGGGCCAGCGACGGCTCCAGCCCCGCGCGCAGGGTGTCGCGCTCTCCGGCCATGACCAGGACGGGGATGTCCAGGGCTGCGAGCTGCTCGGCGAAGGGCTGGGCGAAGACGGCGTGGTAGGCGGCCGAGGCGGCATCCCGCGCCCACTGGGTGAGCAGCACCTCGCGCTGGACGATGGACAGGGGCAGCTCCGGGTCGCGACGGCGGATACGGGCCCAGGTTTGCGTCAGGTGACTGCCGTCCTCGGCCTCGGTGAAGGGCTGGAGCGTGGCCAGCAGCGCGGCCACCTGTTCCGGGCCGAGCAACGGTGGGCCGGAAAGGGCCAGCCGGCGCACAAAGCCGGGGTGGTCGTGGGCCATCTGCACGGCGATGGCGGCGCCGGTGTGGTGGCCGAAGAGGAAGCACTCGGCCACGCCCAGGGCGGTCAACGCCGCGTGGAGGACCTCGGCCAGGTCGGCCACGGTGAAGGGAAGGGGCAAGGGGTCCGACGCGCCAAAGCCGGGGGTGTCCGGGGCCAGGGTGGGGAAGTCGTCGGCCAGCAGGGCCATCAGCCGCTCGAACATGGCGCCGGAGCTGGCGGTCTGGTGGAGGAGGACCAGGGGCGGGCCGGCAACCCGCAGCAGCGCCCGGTAGTGCACCTGGCCGGCGGGGGTGTCCACGTAACCCTTGCGGATGGTCGCGAGCATGACTGGGCCGAATTTGCACGGAAGATGATATAATGTTATAACATTTAGGCCGTTTCGTCAAATCCCACTGTACCCCTCTCAGGAGGCAGGACCATGACCGATGCCCTTGGCTGGCGCAAAAAGTTCGGGGTGATCATCCCCAGCACCAACACCATCGTGGAGCCCGACTTCTACCGCATGACCGTGCCCGGCGTGACGGCCCACATCGGCCGCATCCACATCCGCGACCAGAACCTGAGCAGCGACGAGGCCTTCCAGAACCTGCTGCAGCAGATCCGCGTCGAGATCAAGTACGCCATCGAGCGGGTGATGACGGCCGAGCCGGACTACATGGTGATGGGCATGAGCGCGGAGACCTTCTGGGACGGCGTGGAGGGCAACCGTCGCTTCACCAAGATGATCTCGGACTGGGCCGGCGGATTGCCCGTAGCCACCGGCGCCGAGGCCTGCGAGCGCGCGCTCAAGTTGTTCGGCGTGAAAACGATCGGCGTGGTAACTCCCTACCAGCCCATCGGCGACCGGAACGTGGTGCGCTTCTTCAACGACCTCGGCTTCGAGGTGACGGCCATCAAGGGGTTGCGCTGTCCCACGGCCGTGTCCATCGCCCACGTGACCGAGGACGAGCTGCGCCGGGCGCTGATCGAGGTCAACCGGGATGCGGACGCGCTGGTGCAGGTAGGCACCAACCTGAGCATGGTGCAGCTCGCCGACGAGGCGGAGCGCTGGCTGGGCAAGCCGGTGATCGCCATCAACGCCGCCACCTGGTGGATGGCCCTGCGCGACAACGGCATCACCGACAAGGTGTACGGCTGCGGCCGGCTGCTGCGGGAGTTCTGAACCGTCAGTGTCCGACTACTGCGTTCGCCTGTTCGTTGAGCGGCACGATCCGGTGGCGGATGAGCAGGCCGATGACCACGACGACCCAGCCCAGGAGGCTGAAGAGCACGAACGGCCCTTGCGGCATCCAGTGGTCGAAGAGCTCGCCGCCGATGCCGGTGGCGGTCATGATGCCCAGGGTGCCGCACAGGCTGAAGATGCCGATCACCGAGCCGCGGATCGTGCGCGGCGCCTGCTGGGCAATGAGCACGCCGCTGGCGATCACGCCGCTGATCTCGCCCATGCCGATCAGCGCCGCCACCAGGAAAATGGCCGGCCCCGTGGGGTCTGCGACGAAGAGGGTCGAGCCATAGCCGAAGGAAGCCAGCGCCACGGCGAAAATGACGGCGTTGGCCCGGTTCATGCGGTCGGCTAGGATGCCGAAGATGGGCGCCGTGATCAGTGCCATGGTCTGCGAGATGCCGATGATGATCCCCGCCAGCGCCAACGCGTCGGCCGTCGGCATCCCCTTCTGCGCCGTGCCGTAGGTGACGACCCACAGCGTGAAGAAGGTGCCGACGATGGCCAGGTCCCCGCGGGATATGAACGCCGCCATGTAGGCCAGGGCCACGCCGGGGTCCTTGGCCGCAGCGAAGCCTTCCTTGCTGATCTGCAGGATGCCCTTCCTCTGCTCCTTCTGCAGGCGGGTGCGGTTTTGCAGGCCGACGGCCATCGCTGCCGCCGACACCAGCGCCACCCCGGCCAGCAGCCAATAGGTCAGCCGACCGGCCTCCAGCGCCGACATGCCGTTGCCCATGAAGATCTTGGGCAGCTGCAGGACGACGAACACCGTCAGGAGCGCGCCGATGCCGTTGCCGATGCCCTGGATGCCCGATGCCTTGCCGCGGTCCTCGTCCACCACGTAGTCGGCGATCACGGTGGCGAGCATGGTCGTCACCGCAGCCGAGCCTAAGGCGAAAAGACCGCGCCCCATGAACAACATGAACAGGTTGGTGACGTAGGGATACAAGAACAGCGCCAGCCCCATCAGCAAAAAGCCCATCGCAAAGACGAACTTGCGGCCGGTCTTGTCCGACAGGGTGCCCCAACCGCCGATGGAGACCAGGATGACGATCTCGCCGAAGAACGTCAGGTAGCCGCTGATCGCTCCCTGGCGGCTTTCGGGAATGCCGAGGAACTCCGTCAAGAGGAAGGGCTGGAACTGCGGCAGGAAGGTAAACAACAACAAGGCCGTCACGGCGGCAACGTAGTACGTGAACAGGTTTGCCGCCGTCACCCCCTGCATCATGCGCAGGGGGCCGAATTTCCTCGCTACGGGTTCGGCTGTGGCTGCCATCGGTTCATCCTCCTAACAGTGAACGTAGCGCAAGATGTCATCTTGCGTCGCTTGATACAAGGTGGACGTAGCGCAAGATGCCATCTTGCGTCGCGTGATACGAGCGTTGCGTGCTGCCATACCCATCGCCATGAGCCGGACAGGCTCACCTGGCGAACGGTTCAGAACGGCCGGGGCGTCTCCCCCAGCTCCACCGAGATCCACTTCAGCTCGGTGAAGTGCTCCACCGAGTACTTGCCGCCGCTGCGGCCGACGCCGGACAGGCCGACGCCGCCCACGGGCGCCAGCGCGTCGGACTGGAAGGAGTGCATGCCCAGGTGCACGGCGCCGCAGCGCAGCCGCCGCGCGGCCGCCAGGCCCCGCTGCAGGTCGTTGGTGAGGATGCCCGCGCTGAGGCCGTAGGCGCTGTCGTTGGCCAGGGCGATGGCCTCCTCCAGGTCGGCAGCTGCCACCACGGCGGTCACCGGGCCGAAGGTCTCCTCGCACCAGGCCGCGCAGGCCCGCGGGGGCTCCCAAAGCACCGTGGCCTCGTAGACCCGGCCGTGATGCACCCGGCCGCCGGCCAGCACCTCCGCGCCGGCCGCGACTGCCTCGGCCACGTGGCGCTCGACCTTGGCCAGGCTGCGGTCGTTGATGAGGGGGCCGTAGGCCGTGCGCGGGTCGCGCAGGTCGCCCAGGTGCAACGAGCGGGCCTTGGCGGCCAGCGCCTCGGCCAACGCCCGCGCGATGGGCTGCTCGACGATGACGCGGGCGCCAGACATGCAGATCTGGCCGGCATGGAAGAACGCACCCACCGCAGCGACCGCTGCGGCCTCGGCCACGTCCACGTCCCGCAGCACCAGCAGGGGGTTCTTGCCGCCCAGCTCGAGCTGCAACCGCTTCATACCCTGTGCCGCGGCCTGGGCGATGGCGATCCCCGTGGCCGTGGAGCCGGTGAAAGCGATACCCTGCACGCCCGGCGACGTCACCAGCGCCATCCCCACCTCCGGCCCGTAGCCGGTGACCACGTTGAACGTGCCCGGCGGCAGCCCGGCCCGGTGGAGCAGGTGGGCCAGCTCCACGGCGATGGCCGGCGTCTCCTCCGAGGGCTTGGCGATCACGGCGTTGCCCGCGGCCAGGGCGAAGGCGACCATCTTGACCAGCAGCGACAGGGGCGCGTTGAAGGGGCTGATGGCCGCCACCACACCCAACGGCTCCCGCACCACCAACGACAGCCGGTGCGGCCGGTCGTTGGGGAAGGTGTCGCCGTAGAGCCGCCGCGCTTCGCCTGCGGCCGTGCGCATCAGGCTGGCGCTGTAGGCCACCTCGGCCCGCGCCTTGGTGATGGTCGAGCCGCTCTCGTCAATCAGGATGTCCACCAGCCGCTCCCCCTCGGCCTCGATCAGGTCGGCCGCGGCCAGCAGCGCCCGCTCGCGGGCGGCCGGCGGCAGGGCCGACCAGGCGCGGAAGCCGGCCTGGGCCGCGGCCACGGCCTGCTCCGCGACGGCGGCGTCCCCACGCGCGGCCAGGGCGTAGATCGCGTCGGTGCTGGGGTTGCGGTCCTCGAAGAGGGTGGCGCCGGGCACCTCGGCGCCGGCGATGAAGTGGCCGTACGTGCGCATGGCTCGGGCTTCGTCGGAAAGGGCTATCCCAAACGGCTAACGCGTAGGGCACAATGCCATTTTGCCCCACGTCTCAGACAAGCTCTCAGATGCGGTCCTCGAGCATGGAGGCGCGCAGCAGATAGGCGCGCGCCTGGGCGGGGTCGGCGGCGATGGCGGCCAGCCGGGCGTTGCGCTCGGCCCGCGCCGTGTCCTCGGCCAGCACCATGTCGCCGTACTGCCGGTCGGTGTAGAGCTGCACCGACTCGACCGCGTACTGGCGCCGCTCGCGGGCGTAGTCGTCCAGCAAGCTGTCCGGCGCGCCGGCGGCGATGCGGGCCAGCTTGTCGGCCAGGTTGGCGGCGTCGTGGATGCCGCTGTTCATGCCCATGCCGCCGGAGGGGTTGTTGTTGTGGGCAGCGTCGCCCAGCAGCACGGCCCGGCCCACGCGGAAGCGGTCGGCCACCCGCTGGTGGACGCGGTAGAGCTGGGTGGTCTTGATGTGGTAGGGCGGGGTGGGGCCGAAGAAATGGGCGATGCGGCGGCGCAGGTTGGCCTCCTCCAGGGCGACGGCCTCGTCCTCCTCCGGCCGCAGGCGGAAGACCACCCGCACGATGTCGGGCAGGTTGAGGATGATGACCCACTCGTGGGGGTCGAAGACGTAGCAGACCGGCCCCGCGCCCGGCATCAGGCTAGCCGTGTCCAAGTCGCTGCCGATGAGCAGAAAGCGGTCCTCGTAGGTCTTGCCCTGGAAGCCGATGCCCAGCCGCTTGCGCACGGTGCTGTGCGCGCCGTCTGCGCCGCACAGGTACGAGCCGACCCGCTCCACGGGGCCGGCGGCGGTCTCCAGGCGGGCGACCACGTGGTCGCCGCAGTCCTGGAAGTCCACCAGGCGGTGACCCATGTGCACGCGGCCGCCGGCCGCCTCCACTGCCGGCTTGAGCACGCGCGTGGCGATGTGCTGCGGGCACTGCAGGCGGAAGGGGAAGGGCGTGTCGGCGGCGATGAGGCGATAGTCGAACTCGGCGATCAGCCGCCGCGGGGCACGCTCCCAGTACTGGAGGCGGTCCACCCGATGCCCGCGGGCCAGCAACGCGTCCACCACGCCCCAGGCGGCGAAGAGCTCCAGGGTGCGCGGGTGGAAGGTGCTGGCGCGGATCTGGGTGTTCAGCTCGGGGTCGGCCTCGAAGACCTCGACGGGCAGCCCGCGGCGCGCCAGGTCCAGGGCCAGCGACAGCCCCACCGGCCCGGCGCCGATCACCAGGATGGGCAACGGCTCAGACATGGGTCTCCCGCTCCGCGGCATGCAGGATGCGCACCAGCCGCTCCCGCATGGGCACGCCCACCAACCGGTCGGCCAGGATGTTGGCCGGGTCCTTCTCGACGATGGTGCGGCGCACCAGCACGTCCCGCGCCCGCAGCGCGGCCCGGCGCTCCGGCGGCGTCGGCTCGGCCGCCTGCACCAGCTCCACCCACTTCGCCACGTACTGCAGCATCACCGGCTCCACCACGGCCCGGAAGTCGTCGAAGGGCAGCAGCCCACACACGGCGATGGGCGAGAGGGTGCTGCGGGTGTAAAGGTGCACCGGGTTGAAGGTGCGGTAGGCGGGGTGGCGGCGCAGGGCGATCCAGGTCTCGTTGAGCCGCTCGTGGTAGCGGTCCAGGTGCTCGAAGCTGGCCGGCGGGTCGTAGCGGGGCAGGAAGTCCACGTAGCAGAACACGTCGGGCGCCGTGCCCAGGGCAAAGCCCAGGTGGGGCACCTCCACATCCTCGGTCAGCCAACAGGTCAGGTGGATGTTGGTGAAACCGGTCTCCGGCCGGCCCACCCACGACCGCACGACCCAGTCCACGGGGCTGCCGTCGCCGGTGTAGGTGTGGATGTTGCCGACGACGCTACCATCCAGCCCGCGGATGGTCTGGATATCCCGGCAGGCCAGGTCCTCGCGCAGGCAGAGACCCGCCTGCACGATCTGCCAGGCCCGCTCGCGCACGTCCAGCAGGTAGTCGAAGACGGCCCGGTTGTCCCGGGGCGCATGGGCATCCAGCACGTCGGCCAGGTGGTTGACGGTGTCGGGGGGCATGGGGGCTCCTTTCGGGGAAAGGTGGGTGGTTAGGGGGAGCTTGGGGCAGCTAGAGGGAAGCTCAGGGGAGCTTGCGGGAACTTGGAGGAACTCGGAGGAGCTGCGGTGGGCTTTCCCGGTTGCCGACGCTCCCTTGCCTTGCGCCTCCTGGAGGTTTCGCCGGTTTTTTCGACGGCCACGCTTACGCACAACGGGCGATTTTGGCCACGAAAGAAGGAAGCGCACCTTCGTCCCATTCGTGGAATTCGTGGCAGACTTTTGCGAGCTGCTGCGGACTTCTCTTTGCCAGCGGCCGGGCGGACGCAACGGCGGTCACGCCACCAGGGGGCCGGCCAGGCGCCAGGGGCGGTTGGCCAGCAGGTGGGTGCGGTGGGAGACCTGCTTGTTGTGGGCTGCGGCGGGGTAGATGGCGGCCGTGGTCAG
>JANWYQ010000025.1 GCA_025055015.1 Caldilineales bacterium | reverse complement strand
GTCAGCTCCCCTTCGGGTGCAGGCGTGGTCGTCTGCGGCAACACGCCGCTGGGGTTGTCCAGCGAAGGGTTGTCGAGATAGACCGTGCGTAGGACGGCCTGCCGCGAGGTCAGGTTGGCCAGGGCCGGGATGCACCCCTCGTAGGCGCACGAGCCGAAGGCCACCAGGATTTTCGACTTGCGCCGCAGCAGGTGGGCCATGTGCTCGTTCTCCGACGAGCGGATGGCGCCGTTGAACAGACAGAGGTCAATGTAGCCGTCGGGATAGCCCTCGACGTCGCTCACCTTGAAGTCGGCGATACAAGGGAAGAAAGCCAGGTCGAAGACCTGGTCCACGGTCAGGATGTGCTCGCCGATGTTGAGGGTGGCGATCTCACAACCGCCGCATGAGGCGGCCCAGTACATGGCCAGCTTGGGTTTGGCGCCGTTGGTGCTCATGGCTTCGCCTCCTCAGGAACGACGGGAGCGGTCTCGGCGGCGGCCGCCGGGCCGTGGCCGTTGCGTGAGGCCGCGGGCTCGGCGCCGTCCGCAGCGATGGCCGGCCAGTTCAGCGGTCCCAGGCGGCGGACATCTTCCACCATGCGGGTCACCTCCTCGGCAAAGCGGGCGCCTTCGGCCGCGCTGGCCCACACCAGCCGCACCCGCTCCGGTTCGATGCCCATCTGCGTCAGCATGGCCCGCAGCAGGTAGTAGCGCCGCATGGCCTTGTAGTTCTGCTCCAGGTAGTGGCACTCGCCGGGATGGCAGCCCGTGATCAGCACGCCGTCGGCGCCGTTGGCCAGCGCCTTGAGCACGAAGGTCGGGTCCAGCCGGCCAGAGCACATCAGCCGGATCAGCCGCACGTTGGGCGGATATTTCATCCGCGAGGTGCCGGCCAGGTCGGCCGCGCGGTAGCTGCACCAGTTGCAGGTAAAGCCGATGATCAACGGCTCAAAGCGTTCGCTCTCGCTCATCGTTGGCCTCCTTTTAGGACAGCGCCGGCTCCAGCATCCGCACGGCCGCACCCCTGGGCGCGCCGCTGAAATCGAGCATCAGCAAGCCCTCGATCTGGGCGAAGACCTGCTCGTTGCTGAACTGCGTGCCGGTGATGGCGCCCGCCGGACAAGCCGCCACGCAGGTGCCGCAGCCTTGACACAGGGCCGGGTTGATCTCGGTCACGCCCAGGTCCTCGCGGAAGCTGATGGCGTTGAAGGGGCAGAGGTTGTTGCAGATGCGGCAGCCGGAGCAGCGTTCGGCGATGACGCTGGCCCGCACCGGCTCCAGCGCCAGATGGCCCTGGTGGATGCGGCCGATGACCCGGGCCGCCGCGGCCGCGCCCTGGGCTACCGTGGCGGGGATGTCCTTGGGCCCCTGCGCGCAGCCGGCGATGAAGATGCCCTCGGTCATGGTCGCCACCGGGTCCAGCTTGGGGTGCTTCTCGATGAACCAACCGTTGGCGCTGCAGGCGATGCCGAACTTGTGGGCCACCTCCTGGGCGTCGCGCCGCGGCTCCAGCGCGGCCGAGAGGATCACCATGTCCACCGGGATGCGGCGCTGGCGGCCGATGAGGGTGTCCTCCACCTGGACGATGATCTTGCCCTCCTCGCCGGGATGGCGGGCTGCGTCGGTCACCTCGGCCACCCGCCCGCGCACGAAGTGCACCCCTTCGGCCAGGACCTTCTGATAGAACTCGTCGTAGTCCTTGAAGGGCGTGCGCATGTCAATGTAGAAGTTGTACACCTCGGCCCCGGTGCGCTCCTTGACCAGATGGGCGAACTTCAGGCTTTGCATGCAGCAGATGACCGAGCAGTAGCTGTTGTACTTGCTGTCGCGGCTGCCCACGCAGTGGATGATGCCCACGGTCTTGGGCTTGGTCACGCCGTCCCGCAGCACCACCTCGCCGCCCGTCGGCCCGGCCGCGTTGCACAGCCGCTCGAACTCCAGGCTGGTGTAGACGTTGGCCAGCCGGCCATAGCCGTACTGTGGGATGCGCCGGCAGTCGAACAGCTCGTAGCCCGTGGCCAGGATGATGTTGCCCACCTCCACCTGGATGATCTCGTCCTTCTGCTCGAAGTTGATGGACTTGGGCTGGGTGGGGCAGAAAATCTGGCAGGCCTTGCACTTGCCCCGCTGGAAGTAGGTGCAGTGCTCGGTGTCAATCACCGGATACTTGGGCACCGCCTGCGGGAAGGAACGGTAAACGGCCTTACGATAGCCCAGGCCGGCCTCGAAGACCTCGTCCACCACCCGCACCGGGCACTTCTCGATGCACAGCCCGCAGCCGGTGCAGGTCTCGGCGTTGACATAGCGGGCCTTCTTGCGGATGGTCACCAGGAAGCTGCCCACGTAGCCGTCCACCCGTTCCACCTCGCTGTAGGTAAGGAGGGTGATGTTGGGATGGCTGCCCACGGCCACCATCTTGGGCGTCAGGATACAGGCGGCGCAGTCCAGGGTGGGGAAGGTCTTGTCGAACTGGGCCATGTGGCCGCCGATGGACGGCTCCCGCTCGACCAGGATGACAGGATAGCCGCTGTCGGCGATCTCCAGCGCGGCCTGGATGCCGGCGATGCCGCCGCCCACCACCAGCGTCGTGGGGTTGATGGGCACGATCAGCGGCTCCAACGGCTCGTGCCAGGCCACTCGCTCGACCCCGCCGGCGATCAGGGCCTTGGCCTTGGCCGTGGCCAGGTCGCGGTCGGTGTGCACCCACGAGACCTGCTCGCGGATGGAGACCATCTCGCACAGGTAGGGGTTGAGGCCGGCGCGCTGGCAGGCGGTGCGGAAGGTGGCCTCGTGCAGGTGGGGCGAACAGGCCGCCACCACCACCCGCGTCAGCCCCTGCTCCTTGATGTCGGCCTCGATCAGCTCCTGGCCCAGGTTCGAGCACATGAACTGGTAATCGCGGGCGATGACCACCCCGTCCTCGGCCAGCTCGCGGCCCGCCCATTGGGCCACGTCCTTCACGTCAACCAACCCGGCGATGTTGCTGCCGCAGTGACACACGTACACGCCGATGCGCTCTTGCGATTTGGAAGATGAAGGCGCCGTGCTCATAGGGTTCCTCCGTGGGGGTTAGCGCTCTGCGGGCATGGCCGGCATGGGCAGCGCCTCTTTGGGTGGGCGCTCCTTTTTCTCCGGCGGCGGCGGCTCGGCGCCGATCTTGGCCAGCGCCGGCCCGGCGTCCACGAACTCTTTGCCGAAGCCCAGGATTTCCGGCGGCAGCCCAAAGGCCAGGCCCATCAGCTGGGTGAAGTAGAGCACGGGGATGCGGTAGTCGGTGCCGAAGCGCCGGTTGACCTGCTCCTGGTAGCCGTCCAGGTTGAGCTGGCACATGGGACACAGGGTCACGATCATGTCGGCCCCGTAGTCGGCGGCGTTCTTGAGCAGGCGGCGGATCAGCTCCAGGGCCGTCTCCTCGCTGATCTGGGTCATGTGGCCGCCGCAGCAGTGGGTCTTGACCGGGAAGTCCACCACCTTGGCGCCCAGCACCCGCAGAAGGCGGTCGAGGCTGGTGGGGTATTCGGGATTATCGAAGGGCTGCTGCAACGTGGGCCGCACGATCAGACAGCCGTAGTAGGGTGCCACGCGCAGGTTGTACAGAGGCTTGACCACCTTGGCGGCCACGGCCTCGTAGCCTACGTCCTCGACGATGATGTGAAGCAGGTGCCGCACCTGCACACTGCCCGGCTTATAGTGCAAGCCGCCCGCAGCCAATGCTTCGTTCACCAGTCGGGCCAGCCGGGGATCCTCGGCCATGTACTTGTCGGTCTTGGCTAGGTTCAGGAAGCAGGCGCTGCACGGCGCCACCAGCCGGGGCTTGCCGTTGAGCTGATGTTGTGCAGCCAGGGCCAGGTTGCGACCGATCAGGGCGTAGGCCGGCAGCATGTGGACGGACATGTACTCGGTGGCGCCGCAGCAGTTCCAGTCTTCGACCTCGACGAACTCGATGCCCAACAGCGGCGCCACGGCCATGGCCGACTCGTGGTAAGCGATGGCGTTGCGCTCGAGGGAACAGCCCGGATAGTAGCCGTATTTCATGTGGCACCTCCTCGGCCGTTGGCGGCCTCCAGCTCTTTGGCCTTGTTCAAAATCGCCGTCAGCTGGGCCATGTTCTTGATCCGCTTGGGCGTCAGGTCAATGCGGCCCTTGCGCCACAGCTCCATGCCGAAAGCGACCTTCTTGAGCGCGCCCAGGGGATGATGGCGCAGGTGATGGCGTGTGGCCAGGCCCAGCTCGAAGCTGCGGCCGTAGTTCTCCACGTAGTCAATGTAGGTCTCGGCGAAGGCGGGCACCTCGGCGGCGCTGCTCTCGCGATACAGCCCCTCGCGGATGGCCATGCGCTTCAGGGTGTACATGATGTCGGTGATGTGCACGTCTTGGGGACAGCGCACCATGCAGAAGTAGCAAGAGACGCAGTACCAGGGTGTGTTGCTGCGCAGCACCTCGTCCCTCATGCCGGCGAAAATGAGGGCGAAGAGCTGCCGCGGGGTGTGGTCCATGTCCGCGGCCGAAGGACAGGAGCCGCCGCACGTCCCACATTGGATGCAGCGGTCGAGGCGCGGATCACCCCCCGGCGTGGCGGCAATGACTTCCT
>JANWYQ010000163.1 GCA_025055015.1 Caldilineales bacterium | reverse complement strand
AGTCGCCGGTTATCTGCACAGCTTCCACCCAATCTTGAACCACTATGCCGCTGCGGACTCGTTCTCGTGTCAGTTGATCAAGTGTCATAGGACCGCTGAAAAAAACTTGAAAGCGACAGCCGTGCTAAGCTTGTCCACGATAAGACAACGGTCTCCGTTCGGAAGCTTCCCGAGTCCGAGACGTACACACCTGTAACGGTTTGTGCGTCAAGCAGCCTTCGGTGTCGTACAAGGCTACCTAAGGTAATAGCTGAAGACGTTGCTTACAAGCTTCTCCCTTCGCTTTTGCCATGGTGAGTGACCACTTCAAACTCCACCTGACTCTGGTCGGCACGTAAGCGCGAAAAACCGTAGATGAAGGGAGTATCTTCGGGGTCAAACACTTGGCTGTAGACAAGCAGCATGGGTGAAGAGACCGGGATTTTAAGTAACTCAGCCTCACTCTCAGTGCAAGAAGAGGCCTCTACTACGAAACGCGCCCGCACCAGCTCAGCTTGATATTGCTCACGCAAAAGGGTGTAGAGCGAACCTTCGGATAAATCGCTCTTCTCCACGCCAGGAAAACGCTTATAAGGCAAAAAAGTGGTAACGATGTGATTGGGCTGGTCGTTAACGTAGCGCAAGCGCACAATCTTTATAACTTTCTCACGGTGGGAAAGCAGAAGTTTTTCTATTAGTTCTCGGTTTGGATAGATAACCGTCTGCTCAAGCACCTTCGTCCCCACTCTGTAGCCTCGTGCGGTCATGTCGCCATAGAAACCAGTAATCTGGTTTACAAAGCGCTCGCGAGGTTTCTGAACAACACGCCGGTGGGTAACATAAGTGCCTTTGCCCTGCACCCGTTGAAGTAGTCCTTCCTGAACGAGACCATCCACAGCCTTTCGCACGGTAATGCGACTAACTTGAAACAAGCGACAGAGTTCTGGCTCGGAGGGAATAGAATCTCCCTCTTTTAGCTGGACAATGCGGTCACGCAATTCTTCCTGTACTTGGTAATACTTCGGAACCGGTGCTCGAGTTGCGATTTGCATTCCCTTTCTATTAGCCCATGGCCGTCGCCACCTGACAGCATGATGTCATGTTGTTATGATGACAATATAATTTTACATCGACCGCCAGAAAATGTCAAAATCCCGAATGGGCTTTTAGCGCCTACCGGCCTTGACAATCGCCCTCGGCCGCCCTTATAATCGGGCTCCGAGCGTGTTACTCCCAATTCCCCTCAGGAGCACGAAAACATGGTAAGCATTCGCACGGACGTGATCAAGTTGGGCGATCGGTGGGCAACGGTGCTGGGCGACGACGTCCAGGTGGGCCAGGTGGCGCCGGAGTTCACCTGTGTGGGGCCGGCGTGGGAGCCGGTGAACCCGCTGCAGGAGAGCCGAGGCAAGGTGATCATCCTCTCTGCGGTGCCGTCGCTGGACACCAACGTGTGCGACCGAGAGACGCGGCGCTTCAACGAGGAGGCGGCCAAGCTGAGCGACGACATCGTCATCTACACCATCAGCACCGACTTCCCCATGGCCCAGAAGCGGTGGTGCGGCGCGGCCGGCGTGGACAAGGTGCGGGTGGTCTCCGACGTGCTGGAGACCGACTTCGGCCTGAAGTACGGCCTGCTGATCAAGGAGCGCCGCTTCCTGCGTCGCGCTGTGTTCATCGTGGACCGCGAGGGTAGGCTGGTGTACGTCAACTACCTGCCCTCCCTGGGCCAGGAGCCGAACTACGACGAGGTGATCGCCGCGGCCAAGCAGGCGGCCAACGCCTCGGCGGCGTGAGCGGCGCGGCCCGCACGGCATCGCACCGGCGACAGGTTAAGGACAGCAGCCGGCCCTTCTCGAGGGCCGGCTTTTTTGTAGCACAGCTCCGGCGGAGCTGTGCTACCATGGGAGCCCTATGCAACCCCGACACGCGGCCCCCGCATCCGTTCTCTTGCTGGCCGGCGCCTATGCGCTCTGGCAGCGCAGCGGACACCGCCTGCCCGCACACACCCTCGATCTGCGGCTGGAGCACGTGGTCTCCTTCGGGGCGGACCGCGGCCGCGGCAACCTGCTGGGCGTGCAGCCCTACATGATGCCTCCGGACTACGCCACGCCGGAGCGGTTTCGAGCCAAGCTGGAGGGCTACCTGGCCGCGGCGCACGCGCAGGGCTGGATCTCCCCGCGCACCGTCGTGGTGTTCCCGGAGCACCTGGGCACGTGGCTGGTGGCGCTGGGCGAGCGGTCCGGCCTTTACAACGCGGCCACTATCGCCCACACTCTGCGCCTGCTGGCCTTGAGCCATCTGCCCGGCCTGGCGCGGCAGTGGCCGGCGGCGAAGGCGGCGGATCGCACGGCCGCCGCCCTGTTCGCCGTGAAGGCCAAGCAGATGGCCGAAGCCTATCACCACACCTTTGGGCACCTGGCCCGCACGCTGCGCTGCACCGTGGTGGCGGGGTCCATCCTCCTGCCCAGCCCGCAGATCGAGGAGGGAGCCCTGACGGTAGGACCGGCGCCGCTGCAGAACGTCGCCGCCGTCTACGGGCCCGACGGCGCGCTCCACCCGCGGCTGGTGCGCAAGGTCTACCTGACGCCCGCCGAACAGCCCCTGGCGAGCGGCGCGCCCTCGGCCGCGCTGCCCTGGTTCGAGACGCCGGCCGGCCGCCTGGGGGTGCTCATCTGCGCCGACTCCTGGCATCCGGAGCCCTACGCCCGGCTCCGACAGCACGGGGTGGAGCTGGTGGCCGTGCCGTCGTATCTGGAGGTGAGCGACATCTGGCACCGGCCGTGGCGCGGCTACGTCGGCATGGCCACGCCGCCGGACGTGGACCCGGCGGACGCCGGTCGGATCACCGAGGGCCAGGCATGGCTGCGCTATGCGCTGGCGGGCCGGCTGCGCAGCAGCGGCGCACGCTGGGGCCTCAACGTCTTCTTGCGCGGGGCCTTGTGGGACCTGGGCGCCGACGGCCACACCATCGTGGTGGAAGGGGACCACGTACATGAGGCTCCCCACGGCGACGGCGCTGCGTTGGTCAACCTGTGGCTGGGAGCGTAGGCGCGGCGGGCGTGTCCGCGTCCGCAGCCCTTTGCGGGTAGTAGCTGCGACGCCTCTCCCCTGCGGTGCGACCATAGCGGGCCATGAACAGCTTGTGCAGCTCCACGGGGCTGCGCACGTGGCTGACGTCCCACTCTACCGTGGGGGGCAGCAGCAGGAAGGGCCGGTTCTGGTCGCCGCCGAGCCCGCCGTGGGTGGCCCAGTGGCTCTCGAAGGCCACGGTGTGGCCGGCGCTGTCCCAGCGGCCGATCAGCACCAGGTCGCCGCCGGCCGGAAAGGTCACCAGCCGGGCCAGCTGCTCGGCGGCCAGCCGAGGGTCGGGGAGGTGGGCCAACAGGTCCAGCACCAGGGGATCGGTCGGCGGGCTGAGCTGCCGGGGGCCGCGCAGGGTCATAGCCATGGCGCGACCCCGCTCCCGCCCCAGCACCAGCCCCAAGCCGGGGTGCTCCACCAACCGACGCAGGAGGCCGGGGTAGAGCAGCTCGATCTCGCTTAGGTCCATGGCCGCGGACGTGACAGTGAAGTACACCAGCGACAGGGTGCCGGAGCTGCGCACCACCAGCTCGTGGCGCCGGCTCAGGTCCCAGTCGGCGTCTGTCCCGGCGCCGGGGTCCGCCTCGGCATCGGCTTCGGCCTCCGGGTCATCCGGCAGGTCCATGCGCCGCTCCAGGAAGCGGATCAGCCGGGCCGCCAGCCGCCGTCCTCGCGGGGAGAGGTTGGCCTGGATGCTGCGCAGCTCCTCCAGCAGGAACTGCGCCTCGGCGCCGGCGCGCCAGGAGCCGGTGTCGCTCTCGTCCAGGTGGACCGGGGGACGGCTCTCCCGCTGCACCAGCCGCGCCAACATCTCGCCCAGGGTCTCGCCGTAGAGCTCGTGGAAGGGGGTGCAGGGGCTCATGCCGTGGTCCGAGAGCACGAAGAGGTCGTACTCCCGGCGATGGGCGAAGCGACGCCGCGCCGCGTCTATCTCCCGGATGCGGCCGTCAATGCTGCGCAGGATGCGCCGGGTCTCGGCGTTGAGGACGCCCAGCTGGTGCGCCACGTCGTCGTAGCCGTAGAAGTTGGCGTAGATGGCCGGCACCCGGCGATAGATGTCCAGCAGCACGCCGAAGGTCGTCAACTCGCGGAAGACCACGCTGGCGAAGATCTGGAAGAGGGCGGCCAGAGGCGAGAAGGGCCGCCGGCGGCGGCCTACCCGAGTGTCGAAGCGGCCCACCAGCCGTTGCCACAGATCGCGCACGAACTCCCAGGCCACGTCCCAGACGGCGCGGGCCAGGCGCAAGGGGCTGAGCAGCAACAGCAGCGCGAAGCTCACGCCGCGCACGTTCTCGAAGAAACGCTGACCCCCCAGCGCGCTGACGGTGAACAGCGACAGCCGTGCGCCGCCGTCGAAGATGTTGAGGTAGCTTGACCCCTCGGCCAGCAGGCCGGGACGGCCGCCGCTGAGCCGGTCCTGCAGCAGCCGGGCGTCCCGCGGGTGTTTGCTGACGATGGTGCGACCAGAGGTCTTCTCGTACCAACGGAAGGCGGGCACGTTCCAGTTGTTGCCGTACATCAGGCCGCCCTGGATGGCCGGGGTGCTGCTGGGCACGCCGCACCACCACGGCTGCAGCCGGTAGCCCTCTCGCTCCAGCAGGCGGCTCAGGTAGGGCATGGCGCCGTCGGCCAGGGCGCGGGCTAGGGTAGTGTAGGACAGCCCGTCAATCTGCAGGATGATCAGCCCCCGACGGCGGTCGTCCTCGGCCAGCCCGCGGCCGAAGCGCCGCACCATGGCGCCGTACTTGCGGTCGTAGAACCAGTTGACGATGAGCTCGATCAGGTCGAGCACGCGCTGGAGGAGCCAGGTCATGCACCAAGCATACTCGCAGGCGGTCCCCCTGTCAACGTGCCCGGTTGTGCGCCTGGGCTGCCCTCGCCCTCAGCCTAACGGGCGCCGTTGGCAACGCTCCGCCTCTGAGTATAATTCCCCTCAACACGTGTCGCACTTTGCACCAACGCAGAGACATCACACGGTCGAGGCTTTGGCCCGCAGACGCTGAGAGGTCAACCATCTCATGACTCGACCCCATCTTGGACCAAGGGAGACATCGCCATGCACACTGTCTACCTGGGCTTGGGCGCAAACCTGGGCGACCGCCAACACAACCTGGCCGAGGCCTTGCAGCGGCTCCGCGCCTACGTGCAGGTGGAGGCCGTGTCGTCCTGTTACGAGACGAAGCCGGTGGGCTACACCGAGCAGCCCAACTTCATCAACCTGGCCTGTCGCATCTTGACAGATCGTTCTCCGCACGATCTGCTGCGGCTGGTCAAGGGCATTGAACAGCGCATGGGACGCCTGGCAACCTTCCGCTACGGGCCGCGCCTCATAGACATTGACATCCTGCTGTACGACGACCTGACCTTGGACACGCCGGAGCTGACCATCCCCCATCCTCGCATGGCGGAGCGCGCTTTCGTGCTGGTGCCCCTGGCAGAGCTGGCCGCCGACGTGCGCCACCCTGTGCTGGGTCTAACCATAGCGGAGCTGCTGGAGCGAGTGGACCGCTCCGGGGTGTGGCCGGCGTCTCGCTGCCTGGAGCTGCGGCTGGAGGCCGACCGCCAGGAGAGCCGCCCGAAGGTCGTTATCGGCCTGAGCCGGGTGGGCGTCACCAACCTGGAGCGTATCATCCGCCTCACCGGCAAGGGAAAGGACAACCTGTTCTACGCCACGGTGGACCTCTTCGTCAGCCTAAAGCCCGATAAGACGGGCGCCCACATGTCTCGCTTCAGCGACCAACTGGAGCGAGTGGTGGAGCGGATGGAGGTGCTGGCGGCGCCCGACATCGAGAGTTTCGCCGAGGCGCTGGCCACCCGCGTCGTAGAAAGCCAGGGTGCGCTGCAGGCCGAGGTGCACGTGCGGGCCAAGTTTCCGGTGCGCAGGGCAGCGCCCATCTCCGGCATGGCGACCCAGTCCATCCACACGCTGATTGGCCTGGCCGTGGCCGGTCCCACCGGCGTTCGCCGCGCGGTAGGGGTGGAGGTGGACGGGTTGACGGCCTGCCCCTGCGCCCAGGACATGGTGCGCACCTACGCCCACCAGCTTATCCAGGAGGAAATGGGGATGGAGGCCGACGCGATCGAGCGCGTCCTCGACCTAGTGCCCCTGGCCACCCACAACCAGCGCGGCCGGGGCACCCTCATCGTGGGCACACGGGGCGAGGTCCAGGCCTTTGACTTGGTGCACCTGGTGGAGCAGAGCATGAGCTCGGAGATCTACGAGCTCCTGAAGCGCACGGACGAGTTCTTCGTGGTGCACAAGGCCCACCGGCACCCCCGCTTCGTGGAGGACGTGGTGCGGGAGCGCCTGCACCTGGCCCTGGAGGCCTACGCCGATCTCCCCGACGACGACTTCCTGCTGGCACGGCAGGAGAACTTCGAGAGCATCCACCGCCACAACGTCCTGGCGGAGCACAGCGGGACCTTCGGCGAGCTGCGCCGCGCCCTGCGCGAGGGTCAGCCCCTCCCCCGAACCACGACCCTGCAGGAGTGGCTGGGATTGGGCACGGGGGGCGTGTAAGCGGCATGAACCGAGAAGCTGCACGCGCCGGACCGAGAAGACGGGATCACGAAGGTGCGAAGGCGCGCGAGGACACGAAGCGCAAAGACACGAAACGCGAAACCGGGAAGAAAGTGTCTGTACAACAAGGCTCTGGTGGCTCTAGTAACTTCGGACTGTTTGTGCTTCGCGTCTTTGCGGCTGTTCGCGCTTTGTGTCTTCGTAGCTCTTCTTGCTTCTCCTCGCGGCTGTTTGCGCCTCGTGTCTTTGCGACTCCTCGCAGTTTCGTAATCCACGACTTTCCGCTCGTCAGATAATTTTGACATAAACACAGCTCTCCAGGAGGCCGAGATGGGATACACCTTTGAGAAGACGTCCTACAAGATCATTGGCGCTTGCATCGAAGTGAAGCGCCAGCTTGGCCCGCACTGCATGGAGGTGGACGTACAGCGAGCCCTCACAATGGCGTTGCCCCAACATGGCCTGGAGTTCATTCGAGAGGCGGAGATACCGATCTACTATGACGGCGCCGAGATCACCCGACGGCGTGTGGACTTTGTGGTTTGGGACGATGAAGCGACAATACTGCTAGAGGTCAAGGCTGCCAAGGCGGTCAAGCCCGAGGACATCGAGCAATGTCTGCTGTATCTGCGAAACGGCAACTTTCGCGTTTGTTTGCTGGTCAACTTCGGTCAGACGCCGCTGTTTAAGAAACGCCTTGTCTATTCCCCCACTGGACCGGCGCTGTATGGGCCACACCCGTGACAGAGGAGAATAGGACCACAAAGGCACGAAGCGGCGCGAAGTCGCGAAACACGAAGAATGCGAAGCAACTTGCCTGGCTGCGTGCTGATAACCTGTCTTCTCCAGACAAGCGAAGACATCAGGCACGAAGAACACCAGGTATCCTAGCCGCCGACGAGTCGTTGGGCAACGACGTTCTTCGTGCCTTCGCGTCCCTTCGCGTCTTCGTGCTCACCCCTCCCCCCTCACCACCCTCACCTCTACATTCCCCCGCCCCAAGCGCAAGACGAGCTGGCGCTCCAGCTCCGGCGTGATCGTCGTGGTGTGGTTGGGGAAGTCGAGCTGCACAGTGCGCGGCCGGCCGCCGTTGGCGCCGCCGTTCTGGGGCGGCAGGCGCAGCAGCACGCAAAAGCGATCGGGCCCCGGCCGTTCCCGCAGCAGGTCGTACACCCAGGTCAGCAGGCGCTTGTCCGCCTCGGCGTCCGCCGTGCGCTGCAGAGTGACCCGTAGCTCGCGCGGGACAGGGGGCTGTGGCGGCCGCGGCGGCTCCGGCGCTGCGGAAGCGGCAGGCTCGGCGGACGTCGTCCGGGGCGCGGGCCGGGGATTGGCCGCGGCCGGGCTCCCGGGGGCAGGGGCGGTCGGCTCCCGGTAAGCGGGGAGCGGCTCCCGCACGGTCCCGGCAGGCGGCGCGTCTCGCAGCCACTCTGGCTCCTCGGCCGCAAAGGGGCTCTCCTCGTCCTCCTCGTGGGCGGTGTAGGCCAAGTCGGGGTCCAGGTCGTCGGCAGCAGCGGGAGCGGCCCAGGCCATGCGGCCGCCGCGATCCGCCAGGCTGCGGAACTCCGGCTCCCCCCGCAGCGCGGGTGTGGCCGCCGGCTCCTCGTCGGCCGCGTAGGCCCGCACCACGTAGTTGGTGACCTCGTCCGCGATCACGTTCACCTTCTCCCCCCGCAGCTCCACCTTGCCCCGCACCAGCACGATGCGATCCTGCTGCAGCAGGTCCTTGGCCCCCTCCCAGACCTTGGGAAAGACCGTGACGTCGGCCTGGCCCTGCAGGTCCTCCAGGGTGACAAAGGCCATGCGGTCCCCCTTCTTGGTGGTAATGGTGTTCACCCGCGCCACGTTGCCGGCCAGCACCACCTGCTTGCCCACGTAGCTCTCGTCCAGCTCGCCGCAGGTGCAGGTGATCACGCCGCTTAGGTTCACGCTCATCTGCTGCAGCGGGTGAGCTGAGACGAAGACGCCCAGCAGCTCCTTCTCCATGGCCAGCCGCTCGCGCGGGGGCAGGGGGGGCACGTCGGGCAGCTTGAGCGCCGGCGCCGTGGCCTGGGCCGCTGCGCCGAACAGGTCGAACATGCTGAGCTGGCCGACCTCCTCCGCCTCGTGGTGGCTGCGGCTGAGGCCGATCATCTGGTCCAGAGCCTCCAGGAGCTGCGCCCGCTCGCCCAACGCGTCCAGCGCGCCCACCTTGATCAGGCACTCCAGCGCCTTCTTGCCCACCTTGCGCAGGTCCACCCGGCGGCAGAAGTCCTCCGGCGACCGGAAGGGGCCGCCGGCCTCGCGCGCGGCCAGGATGGCCTGGACCGGCCCCTCGCCCACGTTCTTGATGGCCACCAGGCCGTAGCGGATGGCTGCCCCGCGAGGCACGGGGAAGGGATAGCCGATGCGGGGGTCGCGGCCGGCGGGCGGCGGGGCGTCGGCCGGCAGGGTCTCCAGGGTGAAGTCCAAGCCGCTGGCGTTGACGTCGGGCGGCAGGACCTCGATGCCCATGCGCCGGGCCTCGGTGATGTAGAAGGCTACCTTCTCCGGGTTGTTGCGCTCCACGTGCAGCAGGGCGGCCATGTACTCCAGGGGGTAGTGGGCCTTGAGGTAGGCCGTCTGCACCGTGATCACTGCGTAGTCGGCGGCGTGGGCGCGGTTGAAGCCGTAGCGGGCGAACCCCATCAGCGCGTCCCACACCGCGTCCGCCTCCTCCCGCGTCAGGCCCGACTTCTCCGCTGCGCCCTTGGCGAAGATCTCCCGATGCTGGACCAGGACCTTCTCCGACTTCTTGCTGATGGCGCGGCGCACGTTGTCGGCCTCGGCTGCGGTGTAGCCGGCGATGTCGGTGAGCAGCTTGATCACCTGCTCCTGGTACACGCACACGCCGTAGGTCTCGGCCAGGATCGGCTCCAGCACCGGGTGCACGTACTCCGCCTGCTTCTTGCCGTGCATCACCGCGATGTACTCGGGGATGAAGTCCATGGGCCCGGGGCGGTAGAGGCTGATAGCCGCCACGATGTGGTTGAACTCGCGCGGGCGCATCTCCACCAACATGCGGCGCAGGCCCGCGCCCTCCACCTGGAACACCCCCGACACCTCGCCGCTGCTCAGCAGCCGGTAGCTCTCCGGGTCGTCCAGAGGGATGGTGTCCAACGTGTACTCCACGCCGTGGCGCTCGCGGATCAGCTTCGTCGCCTCCCGCATCACCGTGAGGGTGGAGAGCCCCAGGAAGTCCACCTTGAGCAGCCCGATGCTCTCGCAGACGGGGAACTCAAACTGGGTGACCGCCTCGGTGATGACGGCCTTCTGCGGCCGCATGATGGGCAGGTACTCGGTGAGGGGCTTGTCGGTGATGATCACGGCGGCGGCGTGGGTGCTGGCGTGGCGGGCGACCCCCTCCAGCGCGGCTGCGGTGTCCAGCAGCTTGCGCACCTGCTCCGACTTCTCATACTCGGCGATCAGCTCCGGCACCGCCAGCTCCGGCTTCTTCTCGTCCCGTCCCAGGCATTGCTCGATGGTCACCGGCTTGCCGGGGATGGCCGGGATCAGCTTGGCCAGGCGGTCTACCTCCTTCAGCGGCATCTCCATGGCCCGCGCTACGTCGCGCACCGCAGCCCGCGCCTTCATGCGACCGAAGCTCACGATCTGGGCCACGTGCTCCTTGCCGTACTTGGCGATGGCGTAGCGGATCATCTCCTCCCGCTGGTCGTCCGGAAAGTCCAGGTCGAAGTCCGGCATGGTGACGCGGCCGGGGTTGAGGAAGCGCTCGAACACCAAGTTGTTGCTGAGGGGGTCAATGCCGGTGATGCCGGTGGCGTAGGCCACGATGGAGCCAGCGCCGGAGCCGCGCACGTTGTACCAGATGCCTCGGCTGCGCGCGTAGCGGCAGAGGTCGGCCACGATCAGGAAGTACACGTCGAAGCCCATCTGGTGGATAATGCGCAGCTCGTGCTCCTTGCGCGCCTGCACCTCCGGGTCGTCGGCTCGGCTGCCGTAGCGCCAGCGCAGCCCCTCCTCGGTGAGCTGGCGCAGGTAGGTCTCGTAGGTGTGGCCCGCTGGGATCTCGATGTCGGGCAGGTGGAAGCTCCGGTCCTCCAGGTCCACCTCGCACATCTCAGCGATGCGCAGGGTGTTGGTGAACGCGCTCTCGGGCAGGTCGGCCAGGGGGCGGAAGGTGTCGCGCATCTGCTCCCCGCTCTTCAGGAAGTAGCTGTCGTCCGACATGCGCATGCGATCGGCCTTGGCCAGCGAGGCGCCGGTCTGCACGCACAGCAGCACGTCGTGGAAAGGCGCGTCCTCCGGCTCCACGTAGTGCACGTCGTTGGTGACCACCAGGCCAACGTCGTAGCGCCGGGCCCACTCCAGCAGGGTCTTGTTCACCTCCCGCAGCGCCGGGATGTTGTGCTCCTGCAGCTCGATGAAGAAGCGGTCGCGGCCGAAGACGTCGAGGTACCAGTGCAGGCGCTCTAGGGCCAGCTTCTGCTGCGGCACGGCGCCCCCCTCCGGGCTGAGCAGGGTGGGGATCTCCGACGCCAGGCAGCCGGTGGTGCAGATCAACCCCTCGCTGTGGGCTGCCAGGTAGTCGGCGTCAATGCGCGGTCGGTGGTAGTAGCCCCGCATCTGCGCGTCGGAGCAGATCTGCAACAGGTTCTTGTAGCCGGTCTGGTTCTGGGCCAGCAGCAGCAGGTGGTGGCGGTCCTTGTCCAGCTGCGGATCGCGGCCCTCCATGGGCCGGCCCCAGCGGGTGAGGTAGGCCTCCACGCCGATGATGGGCTTGATGCCGTTGGCCTTGCAGGCGCGGAAGAAGGGGATCACGCCGTGCATGACGCCGTGGTCGGTGAGGGCCAAAGCTGGCTGGCCCAGCCGCTTGGCGCGTGCTACCAACCGGTCAATCAGCGACAGGCCGTCCAGCAGGGAGAACTCGGAGTGGACGTGGAGGTGGACAAAGTCGTCGGCCATGGTCAGCGGGAGACGAAAGAGTGCCGATAGAGGTCGGGAGCCTGCGTTGGCCGCATTATAGCACGGCCTGTCCAGGGCGCCAGCGCCGGGGTTGGCGTGAACGACGCCGGCCGGCCCCCCTTAAGCTGGGCAAAAAAAGAGCCCACATCGGGCGATGTGGGCGGTGGTTTGGTGGCCCATACGGGACTCGAACCCGTGTCTCAGCCTTGAGAGGGCTGCATCCTAGGCCGCTAGACGAATGGGCCAGCAACACTGGCATTCTATGCGGGGCGGGGACTTTTGTCAAATGACCGGGTCCGACACAAG
>JANWYQ010000102.1 GCA_025055015.1 Caldilineales bacterium | reverse complement strand
GACAGCCGAGACAGCAACCAACAGCAGACCGAGGCTTAGGGTCAGGGCGAGGGCAGATCGTCTTAGACAGCGCATGGAACTCTCCGGCGGCTATTTCAGACAGGCCATGGGCACAAACTCGACGTAATCTTACCCCAATTGCGCCAGGCTGTCAAGCTCAGATTTCGAGCGCAGCCGAAAAACGCTAGGCGGGCCGGCAGCGCTCCCAGATCAGCCGCAGCCCCTCTAGCGTTAGCCACGGCTCCACTCGCTGAATGCGGTCCACGTGGGGCGCAACCAGGGGCGCCAAGCCGCCGGTGGCCAGCACGTTCATCGGCGCTCCTACCTCGTTTCGAATGCGGTCCACCATCCCCTCCACCAGGCACAGGTACCCTACGAAGGTGCCGGCCTGCATCGCCTCCACCGTGTTGCGGCCGATCACCCGGCCGGGATGAGTCAAGGTGACCCGATATAGCTTGCTGGCGCGGCTGAACAACGCCTCCGACGCAATGCCCAGGCCGGGCGCGATCGCTCCCCCCAGGAAGACCCCATCGGCCGACACCACGTCGAACTTGGTGGCCGTGCCGAAGTCCACCACGCAGGTCGGCCCGCCCAGCAGGTGGTAGGCCGCCACGCTGTTCACCAGCCGATCCGCGCCGACCTCCTGCGGCCGATCAACCGCAATCCGCAGGCCGAGGTCCAGGCTGGCGTCCACGTGCAGCACGTCGCGCCCCAGGTACGTGCGGGCTACCTCGTCGAAGGTCTGGCTGAGCCGGGGCACCACGCTGCACAGGGCGACGCCGTCCAGGTCAGCGGCAGCCACCTGGGCGCGCTCCAGCATCGAGCAGATGGCCGAGCCGTACTCGTCCGCCGTGGCTTCGTGGACGGTGCGCATGCGATAGTGGGAGACTTGGCGGCCGCCGGCGTACAGGCCGAGGACGATGTTGGTGTTGCCGATGTCAACGCAGAGAAGCATGGACGGTCTCTCCTGGGGCGGGGGATGGGAAGGCTCGGCCTAAGGTACCACAAAGGCCATCGTGTGGCAAGCGGTGAACGGTGAGCGGTAAACGGTGAACGGTGAACAGTGAACGGTAAACGGTGAACGGTGAAGCACCGCGGAGTTCGCACCCCCAGGTGCGAACTCCACCGGCCCGGTGCCCGGCGGCAAGGCCATCGCAGAGAAACAACCCGCGGAGTTCGCACCCCCAGGTGCGAGCTCCCCTGCTTTGACACCGCAGCCCATTGTACATAGAATGCAGGGTGGCGCCTCTCCTGGCCGGAGGGCGCTTTCCGTTTGGGCAGCGTCCGCACTCACCTTACCGGCTGCCGGGCGCTGCAAGAGGAGATCATCATGCAGGTCGTTACGACCATCGCTGCGCTGCGCGCGGCCCGCGCAGCCATGCCGGAGCCGGTGGGCGTGGTGCCCACCATGGGCTTTCTGCACGAAGGCCATCTGGCCCTGGTGCGCCGGGCGCGCCAGGAGAACGCCAGCGTCATCGTTACCATCTTTGTCAACCCCACCCAGTTCGGCCCCACCGAGGACTTCGCCGCCTACCCGCGCGACCTGGCCCGCGACCTGGCTCTGCTGGAGCAGGTGGGCGCCGACCTGGTGTTTGCGCCCGAGGTGGCCGAGATCTACCCGCCCGGCTTCCAGACCTATGTCACTGTGGAGCAGGTCGCGCAGCCGCTGGAGGGCGCCCGCCGGCCGGGCCACTTCCGGGGGGTGGCGACGGTGGTGGCCAAGCTCTTCAACCTGACCCAGCCGCAGCGCGCCTACTTCGGCCAGAAGGACGCGCAACAGGTGCGGGTCATCCAGCAGATGACCGCGGACCTAAACTTCCCTTTGGAGATCGTGGTCTGTCCCACGGTGCGGGAGCCCGATGGCCTGGCCATGAGTAGCCGCAACACCTACCTCACTCCCGAACAGCGGCAGGCGGCGCCGGTGCTCTACCGCAGCCTGCAGGCAGTGGAGGCGGCCTATCGCAGCGGCGAGCGGGACGCCGGCCGGCTGCGCCAAATTGCCCTGGACGTGCTGGCGGCCGAGCCGCTGGCTCAGGTGGAGTACGTCAGCGTGGCCGACGCCGCCACGCTCCAGGAGCTGGAGCAGGTGATGGCCCCGGCGCTGGTGTCCATGGCCGTGCGCATCGGCCGCGCCCGGCTGATTGACAACATTCTCCTCACCTAGGCCACGAGCCCGGCGCCTCGTCTGCTGCGCCGCCTGGCAACCGGACCGCCAGGCACACAACCCGAAAAAAAGGAAGCTCTCCCGTGACCATTCTCACCCCCAAAGGCTACTCCTCGGCCCGTCGTCCCAGCAGCGAGCGACCAGAGCCGCCGGCTCCAGCGCCACAGCCCGCGTCCGCCCCGCCGCCCTCGCCGCAGCCTGCTGAGCCGCAGGCCGCTCAGCCGACGGCCGACCTAGGCCGCCGCGCCGTTCGTCTGAAGTTCCCTCCTCAGGTGATGGGGGTGAACTGTCCCAACTGCGGCGCCACCTACCCCATCCAGGTCTTCAACGTCATTGACGTGGGCCAGGACCCGGTGCTGAAGCCGCTGCTGCTCAGTGGCCAGCTCAACGTAGCTGTGTGCCCCCGTTGTGGCGTCGGCGGCGCCATCGCCACCCCCTTGCTGTATCACGACCCAGAGCACAACTTCCTGGGCGTCTACGTGCCCGAGCAGGCGGGCGCCAACAAGCAGCAGGAGGTGATCGGCCAGCTCAGCCGGCGGCTGATGGACAACCTGCCGCCGGAGGCTCGCCGCGGCTACATGCTCACGCCCAAGCAGTTCCTCACCTACCAGAGCCTACTGGAGAAGATCCTGGAGTTCGAGGGGATCACCCGCGAGATGCTGGACAAGCAGCGCCGCCAACTTCAGCTGCTGGATCAGGCGCTCACAGCCCTCCAGGACCCCGAAGGGCTGCGGCAACTGGTGAAGGACCGCAACGCGGAGATGGACGACGAGTTCTTCGCGCTGCTCCAGTCGCTGATCAACTCGTCGGTGGCGGCCGGCGACGAGAGCGGCGCCCACTTGCTGGTGGACCTGCGGGAGCGGCTGATCGAGCTTACCTCGTGGGGCGAGAGCGTGCAGCGGCAGCGGGCCGCCCTGGCCCAGCTCAAGCCCGACACCTCCCCGGAGGAGCTGTTGGAGATGGTGGTTTCGGCCCAGGACGAGCGCGTGGTGGAGGCCCTGGTGACCGCCGCGCGGCCGCTGGTGGGCTACACCTTCTTCCAGGCGTTGACCGAGCGCAGCGAGGCCGCCCAGGCCCGCGGGGACGTGGCCGAGGCCAAGCGCCTGGCCAGCCTGCGCGACCACATCCTGGAGTACACGCGACGCCTGGACCAGCTCCAGCGCGCAGTGGTGCAGCAGGCCGTGGCGGTGTTGAACGAGATCCTGGCCGCAGACGACGTACGTCAGGCGGTGGCCGAGCGCGCCGACCTGATAGACGAGACCTTCCTCTCGGTGCTGGCGGCCAACCTGCAGGAGGCGGAGCGCCGCAGGGCCGACCAAGCCCTGGAGAAGCTGCAGGCGGTCTGGGACGCGGTCATGGAGATCGTGGAGCAGAGTGCGCCGCCCGAGGTGGCCCTGATCAATCGGCTCTTGGCGGCGGACTATCCGCGACAGACACGTCAGATCCTGGCCGAGAACAAGGCCATGCTCACCGACCAGTTCATGGAGGCGCTGGACGCCCTGGCCAGCCAGATGGAGGCTAACGGCGACGCCCAGGTAGCCCGTCGTTTGCGCCAGATCCGCTCCCAGGCGCAGCTCATGCGCTGAGGGTCGCCATCGCCGCATGGACGCCGAGATCATCACCACCGGCACGGAGATCCTGCTGGGCGAGATCGTGGACACCAACGCGGCCTGGCTGGCCCGCCGGCTGCGTGACCTGGGGATCAACCTCTTCTACAAGACCACCGTCGGCGACAACGAGGAGCGCATCGCCTTTGCCATGCGCCAGGCCCTAGGCCGCGCCGACGTGGTGATCGTCAGCGGCGGCCTAGGGCCCACCGTGGACGACGTGACCCGGGACGCGGCGGCGCGTGCCACCGGCCGCCCCCTGCGTCTCCACGAGGAGTGCTGGCGCGACGTGCAGGCCCTTTTTGCCCGGTGGGGACGGCAGCCGGGGGAGAACAACCGCCGCCAGGCCTTCCTGCCTGAGGGCGCCGTCCCCATTCCCAACCCGGTGGGCACGGCGCCGGGCTTCCGGGTGCCGGTGGAGCGGCCGGGCCGGCCGCCGGCGTGGCTGGTCTGCCTGCCGGGGGTGCCGCGGGAGCTGAAGCACCTGATGCAGGAGACGGTGGAGCCCTGGCTGGTCGAGCTGTTGGGGCCCGATCGGGTCTGGATCAAGGCCCGCACCCTGCGCACCGTGGGCATGGGCGAGAGCGCCATAGACGCGGTCATCGCCGACTTGATGCGCGGGAGCAACCCGACGGTGGGACTGGCGGCCCACCTGGGCCAGGTGGACATCCGGATCGCCGCCCGCGCGCGGAGCGAAGCCGAGGCCGATGCTATGATCGAGGCCGTGGCCGCAGAGGTGCGCAGCCGCTTGGGGGCGGCCATCTACGGCGAAGGGAGCGAGGAGCTGGAGGCCGTGGTCGCCCGGCTGCTGGCGGAGAGGGGACACACCCTGGCCGTCCTGGAGACGAACACCGGCGGGCAGGTGGCGCAGCGGCTGCGTTCCACCACCGAGGGCGGCCGGGTGCTGCGTGGGGCGTGGGTGGCGGCGAGCGTGGCCGAGCTGCCGACGGCCCTGAGCGCGCCGTTGGTGAGCGCTGCGGCTGCCGACGAGCTGGCGCAGTGGCTGCTGGCTAGCGAGAAGCCCAGCGTGGCCCTGGCCGTGTGCGGCACCCTAGACCCCGACGCCGGACCCTACGGCCGCTACCGGGGAGAGACCCACATCGCGCTGGCCTGGCAGGGGGGCGCCGAGCACCATCGCTTGGACTTCGGGGGCACCGGCGAGATCTCGCAGCGCTGGGCGAGCAACGCCGCCCTGAACCGCCTGCGCCTCTGGCTGCTGGCTTAGCCGGGTCAACAATTTGGCCCTGGACGTTTTCAGGGTATAATGCTGAAAAGGCCGATGGCGCCGGCCACGGCCTGAACGCTGCTATGCCTCGATCGCCGATCATCTGCGTGCTGTTGTTGGGTATCCTGTCGCTGGCGCTGACGGGCTGCGCCAGCGCGGCCTTCGGGCCAGAGGTGTTGGCGACCCGTCAGCCCCTTGACCCGGCCAACGCCGCGCCGCTGCCCAACAGCCCCGCCTTGGCCGTGGCGTCGAGCACGCCCGAGGCCGTTCTCGCTCTGCGCCGGGAAGGGGAGGAGTCGATGCCCGGCGACGCGTCGCCGATCGCGCCCAACGAGCCGGTGGAGCCCGGCAGCCAGCCCACGGCGACTCCTACGGCTGCCGGCGAGGAGGGTCATCCCCTCCAACACACCTACAACATCCTGTTGATCGGCACCGACCAGGCGGACATAGATTACATCGGCCGCACCGACACCATCATCATCGTCGCCATTGACAAGGCCAACGGCCGGGCTGCCATGATCAGCCTGCCGCGCGACCTGTACCTGCCCATCCCGACCATCGGCTACTCCCGCATCAACACGGCGTACTTCTTCGCCGAGCAGCGGCGCAAGGGCAGCGGCGTGCCGGTGTTGGTCAGCACTATCGAACGCAACTTCGGCATCCCCATCCACAACTACGTGCGCATTGACTTCAGCGGGTTTAAAAAGGTGGTGGACGCCGTCGGTGGGGTGGACATCACGGTGGAGTGTCCGATCTACGACGACCTGTTCTGGCGCTTCTTCGGCCAGGGCACCCTAGAGCCCGGCACCTACCACATGACTGGCGAGCAGGCGCTGTACTACGCGCGCTCGCGCAAAACCACCAGCGACTTCGATCGGGCTCGGCGGCAGCAGCAGGTGCTCCTGGCCCTGCGCAAGCGGGCGTTGGACGCCGAGCTCCTGCCGCGCTTGCCCGCGCTCTGGCGCGCCCTGCGCAGCAGCGTGGACACGGACCTAGACCTGCCCACCCTGCTGGAGCTGGCTCCCCTGGGCGCCACCATAGACACCGGCCGCCTCCACGGCCTGGTGCTGCGTCCCCCTCTCGTCGTTGGCCACACTACGGCCCAGGGCGCAATGGTGCAGGTTCCCGACATCCCGGCCATCAACGAGGCCCTTGATCACATCTGGGAGCGCAAGCCGATCACGGAGACCCTCACCGAGGAGAAGCTGTGCACGCAGGGAGAGTGATCCTTTGCGCGTAGCTGCCTAGTCGAAGACGACTACCTCTTTGCCGCTCAGCTTCTCCTGGATCTTCTCCACGATCAGGTCCAAGTGTTCGGGGGTGTGGACGAAGTCCAGGCTGTCCGCGGGCACCGTGAGCACCGGGCAGAGGTCGAAAGTTTCGATCCATCTTTCGTATAGGCGATTAAGCTGTGCCAAGTAGGTGGGAGAGATGTCGCGCTCGAACGCGCGGCCGCGCTGGCGGATGCGGGCCAGCAGCGTGTCTACCGACGCGCGCAAGTAGACCACTAGGTCGGGCGGCGGCAGGAAGAGGATCAGCACCTCGTAGAGCTCGCGGTAGCTGCGGTGATCCCGCTCGTCCATGAGGCCCTGTTCGTACAGGTTGCGGGCGAACACCTCGGCGTCCTCGTAGACGCTGCGGTCCTGCACCACCGAGGTGGGGTGGTCCAGGAGCTGGCGGTGGTGCCGCAGGCGGCGGCTGAGGAAAAAGATCTGGGAGTGAAAGCTCCACCGCCGCATGTCGGCGTAGAAGTCGGCCAGGTAGGGGTTCTCGTCCACGGCCTCGGGGAAGGGTACCCAGCCCAGTCGCTGGCTGAGCAGCTGGGTGAGGGTGGACTTGCCGACGCCGACGTTGCCGGCAATGGCCACGAACCGTTTGATCATAGGACAGGCTTCTCCTGCGCCTGCTCCCGTGGAGGACGGCTGCCGGCCTGGGCCAGATAGGCCGCCTCCAGGTCAATACCCGTGTCGTTGGCGATCTTCAGCAGGTAGGTGAGGGCCTCCGCCAGCCGGCTGCGCAGCCGATCTCGCGCCTCCTGCAGCCGCTGGCTGCTCAAGTCCCGCAGCGCAGCGGCCTCGCTCGGCCAGGGGGCCTCGGCCAGCCACAGGCTGCGCAGCTCCTGACCCAGCGCGCCCAGCTCGGCAGCCAGCCCCAGGTAGTCCAGGTAGAGGCCGGGCAGCAGGCCCAGGGCCTGGTCGCGCAGCCGCTGCCAACGCTGCAGGTCGCCCAGCCGCTGCTGCCCGCGCGCCACCGGCACGGCGGCCTCCCCCAGGGCCGCCGCCAGCTCCGGCAGAGGCTGCTGGACTGCGCGCTGCTCCAGCGCAACCCGCACCTGGCTCACCACCCGGCGACGGTCCTCCTCGTTGGCCACCACGTTCAGCTCGTTCGTGTCCACCGACAGCACCGGCGCTGCCGTGTAGTCGGCGAAGAAGCGCTCGTAGGCGCGGCGCAGGTCGTCTATGTACTGCCGCGACATGGCGCGCTCGTAGGAGCGATCGCGGAAGGCGATGCGGCTCATCAGCACATCGGTGGACGCGCGCAGGTACACCACCAGGGTGGGCACAGGGGTCTTCTCGCCGAGGGCAGCGTGCACCCGCTCGTAGACCGCCAGCTCGTCGCCCGACAGGTTTAGGTGCGCAAAGAGCCGGTCCTTGTCGAACAGGTAGTCGCTGACGACGAGGCCATCGGAGAGCAGCCTGTTGGCCAGCTCCTGTTGTTGCCGGTAGCGGCTCAGCAGGAAGAAAATCTGCGTTTGAAAGGCGTAGCGCGCCCGGTCGGCGTAGAAGTCGGAGAGAAAGGGGTTCTCCTCGAAGACCTCCAGCATGAGCTGGCCGCCCAGCTCCTGGCTCAGGATGCGGGCCAGGGTGGTCTTGCCCACGCCGATGGGTCCTTCGACGGCGATGTAGAGATCGGAGCTCACGGCGCCTCTGGGGATGGGTTGAGGTGTTGCAGGCCGAAGCATACTCCGCCGCAGGGGAAAAGTCAAGCTCCTGGCCGGGCCCCGTTTGCGCCGGAAACCTTGGCCCTTCCTGGGGCGTATGGTAGAATGCAACAGCTCGGTGATCGCCTGGCCTGTTCCCTTCGGATCGAGCCTTTGGAGCCCTACCGTGGTTGATCACAACGAAAGTGCCTGGCTGGAGGCGGCCCTGCGCGGGGACCGCAACGCGTTCGGCAAGCTGGTGCAGGCGTACCAGGTGCCGGTCTACAACCTGGCCTATCGCCTGCTCGGCAACGCCGCCGACGCTGAGGACGCGGCCCAGGAGACCTTCCTCAAGGCCTTCTCCCGCCTGCACACCTACCAGCCGGACATGAAGTTCAGCAACTGGCTGCTGTCCATTGCGAGCCACCACTGCATTGACCGGCTGCGGCGGCGACGCTTCGTGTGGCTCTCGGTGGAGGACGACCCCTCTGTGGAGTGGCTGACGGGCGACGGAGAGCAGCCGGACGCAGCCGCGCTGCGCGCCGAACAGGCGCGCGAGCTGCAGGCTCTGATCAACCGCCTGGAGCCGGAGTACCGCACGCCCGTGGTGTTGCGCTACTGGTATGACCTGTCCTACAAGGAGATCGCCGAGATCATGGGCATCACCGAGGCCGCGCTCAAGTCGAGGCTGCATCGCGCCCGGCTGCAGCTGGCCGAGATGTTAGAGGCGCAGCCCGGCGAGGGCCACGCAACGACCGCCACGGTAAAGGAGCCCTCGCGGTCCCCGCGCGTGAGCCGCGCCATCGCCCACGCGCCTCTGGCTTGACCCGAGGAGATGGGCAAGCGAAGGGCCGGCCCTCGGCGTGGCCCGCCGGGCGGAGCGGCCTTGGCAACCGCAAGCAGGTGGACGACGTGCTATGAGTACCTTTTCTTCACCAAGCGAGCCAACAGCACACATCACGACCATGACCATGTCGCTGGCCCTGGACGCGCTGCTCAGCCCGCCGGAGCAGCAGGCCTTCCACCAGCACCTCGCGAGTTGCGCCCAGTGTCGCAGCCGCTGGCTCACCTGGCAACAGCTCGACCGCATGCTGATGGCTGCTCCGCTGGTGGGCCCGGCTCCAGGCTTCGTGGCCCGAGTGGATCAGCGGTTGCGCCGGCGCCAAGCAAGCCGCGAGCGTCTGCTGGGCGGCCTGGTGCTGATCGGCGGCACCCTGTTGGTGTGGACGCTGGTGGTGCTGAGCGCAGCGGTGGCTGTTGCGCTGTGGCTGGCCACCAATCCGACGGCCCAGCTCCATCTGGCGGAGCTGCTGGGGTTCGTTGGGCAGCTTGTTGCGCTGGCCGTCGGCAACCTGCTGGCGTTGCGCAGCGGGCTGGCGGCCAGCGCCGCCGCGCCGTTGGTAACGCTGTTCCTCAGCGTGCTGTTGGTAGCGCTGGCGTTTCTGTGGCTTCGGTTGATCCCGCCGCGGCAGACGCCGTCCAACTCCTGAGGGTGTGCGAGGTGCAGCATGGCGAAGAGACTAGCTTGGACAATGCTGGTGGCCCTGGCCCTGACGGCGCTGGTGGCGTTTCCGGTCCTGGCCCAGGGGCCGCAGCCCGGCAAGTTGATCCTGGGCGGCAGCTACACCCTGGAGCGCGGGGAGGCCATCACCGGCGGCCTGGCGGTGGTGGGCGGCGACGTGCGCCTGGAGCCGGGGTCGCGCGTGGACGGGGACGTGATCGTCACCGGCGGCAGCGTAGACGTGGCGGGCGCTGTCAACGGTGACATCGCTCTTCTGGGCGGCAGGGTGATGTTGGCCAGCACCGCGCGCGTGGACGGGGACGTGGTGGTCTTCGGGGGAACGGTGGACCGCGCCCCCGGCGCCGTGGTCACCGGGACCGTGCGCGAGGGAGTGGGGCTCAGCCCGTCGGAGATGTCGCCCTTTGCGCCCCTGGTGCCGTTTAGCGAGAGCCGAGGGCCCGGGGCGTCGGAACAGCCCTGGGACTGGCTGCTCCGACAGTTCCTGCGGTTGGTGCAGGCTGTGGCCTTGAGCCTGGCCTTCGGCGCTCTGGCGTTGGTGGTGACGGCCATTTGGCCTCAAGGGATGGAGCGCATCGGGCGTACCGAGATGGAGCAGCCCTTTCTGGCGTTCGCGGTGGGCCTGCTGACCTGGGTGCTGGCCTTGGGGCTGATGGTGGTGATGGTGATCACCCTCTGTCTGATCCCCTTCGCCCTGGTCTTGGGCCTGGCCCTGATGGCGGTGGTGGTCGTGTCATGGATTGCCACGGGATGGGTGGTCGGCCACAAGCTGGCCGAGGTGTTCAGGCTGCGGTCCTCCAACCCGGCGCTCGAGGCTGCGGTGGGCACGGTGTTGCTGCTGTTGGTCTATTTCCTGGTCAGCCTGGTGTGGTGCATGGACTTCGTTTTCGGGCTCTTGGTGCTCTTCCTCGGCACCGGCGCCCTGGTGCTGACGCGCTTCGGCAGCCAACCCTATCCCCCGACGCGGCCGGCGGCGCCGGCAGGCCCGATAGCGCCCCAGCCCACCGAGAGCCGAGCGGTGATGCCCTCTGCGCCCGCCCAACCGCCGAGCGTCCGCTCCGGACAGGAGCTGGGCTTGCCTCCTGACGCAGCCGGCCGGGTGTTAGACGACACGCCCCCGGCGCCAGGCATGCGCTCGGGCAGAGACTTGGGCCTGCCGCCCGACGCAGACCGGCGGTTGCTGGACCAGGGCTAGGCAGAGACGGGACGTCCGCCCCAGATGCGCCTCCCCAGCGGGATCGTCAACGCAAGCGCATCGGCCGGCAGGTAGAGCTCTACTCGGCCGCCCAGCGGCAGGTGGCCGATAACCTCGCCCCGGTGCACGCGGTCCCCTAGGTCGGGCCCGCAGACGATGCGTCGAGCTACGAACCAGGGCACCGGCCGCCACCAGGCAGACGCCACCCACCGCATTAGCCAGCGCTCGCCCGAGGAGAGGGTGAGCCCCAGCCACAGGCTGTCGGCGCCGTCGGCGGAGCGATTGGCCGGCTCGTAGCGGCGGTAGGCGACGACGCCGTCCCCCGGCGCCCAGACCACCTGCGGCATCCACGCCGGCACCGCGATCACCAGCCGTTGGGCCGGTCCGCCCAGGAACTGGGTCTCGTGACAGCGCTCGCTGGCGGCGAGGCGGCCGTCCACCGGCCACAGCGGGCCGGCATCGCTGGCTAGACCGGCCGGGCCTCGGCGACCCTGCGGCGCGCGGTAGAGCCAGAAAAGGCCGGCCAACGTCAGAGAGGTCAGGGCCGCTACGGCGAACCAGGCCCGCCGACGGGTCGTCTGCCATCGCCAAAGGGCCAGCGTTCCCAGGGTCGCCAGCGCCATGACTAGGCCGCCGCTTTGTTCTAGAGCCGACACCTTGAACGGCTGGACGTCCTCAACCAGCTCTGGGGTTTCCATGCTCATGTTGTGAATTATGGCGCGGACCGCCGACGATGTCAACTGAGCGTGACGGAAGATGGGAAACAGCACGGTGACGATTGCTGCCTTCTTCGACATGGACCGCACGCTGTTGAGCGACAGCTCCAGCATCTTAATGATCCGATACCTGCGCGACCGAGGAGAGATCAGCGCTCGGGAGCTGCTGAGGCTGCTTTCCGTTCTGCTGCGCTACCGGGTGGGCCTGCTGGACATCCCCACCCTGACGAGGCAGCTGGTGGCCGGCATGGCCGGCCAGCGCGAGGCCGACCGGATCGCCTTCTCTCAGCGCTGGTTCGAGGAACAGCTGGTGAACTACGTCGCGGCTCGCGGGCGAGAGTTTCTCGAGCAGCATCGGCGGGCTGGCCATCGTCTGGCGCTCATCACCGCCTCCCCCAGCTACACGGCCGACCCGCTGGCGGCCTATCTGCAGATCTGTCCTGAGGACGTGCTAGCTACCCGGTTCGAGGTTCGGGAGGGCCATTTTACCGGCCGGGTGGTGGAGCCCATGTGCTTTCGGGAGGGCAAGCTGTACTGGGCCCAGCGTTACGCAGCCGCCCACGGGATTGACCTCTCCGCCAGCTATTTCTACACCGACAGCATTGACGACCTGCCGCTGCTGGAGGCGGTGGGATATCCGGTGGCGGTGAACCCGGACAAGGCTTTGCGCCAGCTGGCCCTGCGCCGCGGCTGGCCCATCGTGCAGTTCTACTAACAGCACAGAAGGCCAACCCCTTGAGAGTTGGCCTTCTGCGTTGTCAGCTTCCCTTCCAGACGGTGTAGGTAAAGCTGAAGACGTTGGGATTTCGGGGTGGGGGATCCACGGTTCGGGGCCCTAGAGGCAGCGGCACGTCCTGCGCTGCAGGCAGGGGTTCCGCGTGCTCCGGGGCCCGCTCCGGCGGCGCATACGGCTGCGCCCCGCCGGTGGGCTGGTCTGATCTTCTGCGCTTCACCGACCGTCGCCTGCGCACAAAACGCGTGGACGCCGGCGGGGTGGAGCCGCCGGACGGGCGAGCCGAGGACTTACGTGGGCTCATACGACCCTCACAGGTAATCGCGCAGCTGTCGGCTGCGGCTGGGGTGGCGCAGTCGCGCCAAGGCTTCCTGTTCGATCTGGCGGATGCGCTCACGCGTCAGCCCGAACATCTCGCCGACCTCCTGCAGGGTGTAGGTGTGCCCGTCCAGCAGGCCGTAGCGCAGACGCAGGATGCGCTCCTCGCGCGGCTGCAAGGTGTCAAGCAGGTCGTCCAGCTTCTCGCGCAACAGGGCTTGCTCGGCGCGCTCCGACGGCTCCGGGCTGTCGTCGTCCTCGATAAACTGGCCCAGGGTGCTCTCCTCTTCCTCGCCCACCGGTTGTTCCAGCGAGAGAGGACGCACCGCCGTGCGTAGGTAGCGATGAACGCGCTCGGCGGGCAGGTCCAACGCCTCGGCCAGCTCCTCCGGCGTTGGCTCGCGGCCCAGGGTCTGTTCCATCTCCTGGCTGGTGCGGCGCAGCTTGAGCAGCTTCTCGCTCATGTGGACCGGCAGGCGGATGGTGCGGCCCTGGTCAGAGACGGCGCGGCTGACCGCCTGGCGGATCCACCAGGTGGCGTAGGTGCTGAACTTGTAGCCGCGCTCCGGGTCGAACTTGTCCACGGCGCGCATCAGCCCCAGGTTGCCCTCCTGGATCAGATCCAGGAAGGGCACGCCGTGGCCGATGTAGCGCTTGGCAACGCTGATCACCAGGCGACTGTTGGACTCGATCATGCGGCGCCGCGCCTGCTGCCCCAGCTCCACGGCAGCGCGGAGCTCTTCCTCCTCCTCCGGCGACAGCTGGGAGGCGCGTGCCAGTCGCCGCGCCGCGCGCTTGCCTGCCACCACGCGGCTGGCCAGGATCTTCTCCTCCTCGGCCGTGAGCAGCGGGTGGGCACCCATCTGCCGGAAATACAGGTCCACTGCGTCGCGAGCCAGCGCCAAGTCATCCTCGTCCTTGGCGGAGATCACGCGGCTGGGGGGAAGCTCGGCTTCCTCTTCCCCTTCTTCCACCTGGTCCTGCACCGGAATGTCCATCTCGCGCAGCCGAGCAAAGAGGTCTTCCAACACGTCCAGGCGCTCCTCCACTTCGGGCAGGGTCTCCAGGATTTCGTCGTAGGTGATGTAGCCCTGGCGCGCTGCCCTGGCTAGTAGCTCGGCGAGGGCATCGTTTTGTGCAGTGTTACCGGTTTGAGTCAGCTCATCGGTCATACGCAAATCAACCCGTCTATCCCGTCTCGGTTCTTTCCTTTGGACAGGGATAGACATAATGCGAAACTGTCGTGCTCGTGGCAAATCCTTGCTACAGCGCCAGCCAACCAGCGCAGCGCAGAACTAGCGAACCTGACCTGTGGGATGTTTGGTGAATGAACGCTGCTGGAAGCCCGGCACCTCGTGTTCCCCGTCGGCCGGGTCGTAGGAGGAAATATGCTGGTTCACAGGCTTTGTTAGCAAGGTGCCTCGGTGTTAGTGTTTATGCACTATCGTTTGCAGTATAGCACGGAAAAAAAGGTATGTCAACACGTTTTTTAACTTCTTTTTGCAGGTGTCCGTGTAGCAAGGGCTACAAACTTGCGCCGGGTCCTGGTGGTCGGCGCCCCTGGGCGTCGCCTTGGCGCCGAGGTTTGTCTTCTGGCTTTTCCCTGGCGCCCAACCTGCCTCTCGACGCCCGTTGACGCTTTGACAGGGCTGTTTATCCTAGGTATAATGCTCGCGCCTCAGGTCAATCCACTGCTGCGCGCTTGTTGCAACGTGACTTGACCATAGCTGTTAGCACTTTTTGAGCTAATCTATGCCGTGCGGGCAACCCCCGATCCTTTGGAGGAAGGGCACGTGACAGTAGAAGAAGTTACCCTGACCTCTGGCGCTGAGACCAGTCCATCGGCCGCGCAGATGGCCCCCGCTCCCAGCAGCGACAGCAGAGATCTCCCCTCTGCGTCGTCCAAGCCAGAAGGGTCGAAGAAGAAGCAGGTTAGGCAGCTGCCGCGCCAGAAAATCGTCAAAGTCTTGAGCGTGGGCATGGAGGTGACCGGCAAGGTCAAGCGCACCTCCGAGTTCGGCGCCTTTGTTGACATCGGCGTGGGCCGCGATGGCCTGCTCCACATCTCCGAAATGGACACCAAGCGCGTCGCCAAGGTGACCGACAAGGTCAAGGAGGGCGACGTCATCACCGTCTGGATCAAGCAGCTCGATCGCGAGAAGAACCGCATCAGCTTGACCATGATCCCGCCGGGCACCAAGACCATTCGCGACCTCAACGAGGGTGACTTGGTGACCGGGGTGGTGCAGCGCTTGACCAACTACGGAGCCTTCGTGGACATCGGCCTAGAGCGCGAGGCCATGCTCCACGTCAAGGAAATGGCCGACACCTACGTCGCCAAGCCGGAGGACGTGGTCAAGGTGGGCGATCAGATCGAGGCGCGCGTCATCGGCATTGACCGCCGTCGAGGGCGCATTGACCTCAGCCTGAAAGGCCTGCGCCCTGCACCTCAGCCTCAGGAGCCCGAGGTCGAGCTCAGGCCGTTGACGGTGGCCGATGCGGTGGAGGCCGCCGACGACGAAGAGGACGACCTGCCCACGTTGATGGAGCTGGCCTTCCGCCAGGCTTTCGAGAGCAACTCGTCCTCCGGTCGCCGACGGAGCAAGAAGGAAAACCGACGCCAGCGCTACCGTGACCAGGAGGACATCCTGGAGCGCACTTTGCGTTACCACGGGCGGTAGAGCCAGGCACCGGCTGGCGCCTCGGTGCAGCGATCGCGTTCCGACAGCGGTTTCCCTTCCCTTTCGCACCCCTGTCAGCGACAGAGGCCTAAGGGCTGGACCTTCAAGCCCCAGCACGACGCTGGGGCTTTTGCGCGTCTGCGGGCGTTTGAACGTCTTTGCCAACCGTGCTATAATCGAGATGTTCAGTGGCTGGGTTGGTCGCCACAAGCGTTGTCCGTGGGTCCGGTGTGTCGAGCATCATTGACCTGTCGTCCCCAAGGGCTGCTAGACCTGGAGTGTGTCCCGTGAGACAAAAACGAACTGCGTTGGTCGTGTTGGTTTTTGTGGTCGCTCTGGGCCTAGGGCTGGTGGCTGGGACGCGCTGGTTGGCCTCGCGATCTGCGCCCGGCACGGCCGCCCCCCTCCCTGTGGTGGAGCCCGTCGTTCCGGACCCGACGAAGACCGTTGAGGGCACCTTGCGCTCCATCAGCGACGCTCGACCCAGCCAATGGACCCTGGACCCCCAAACCTATCCCGCCTCCACCATTGCGTTCGAGGTAACCGCCGATACGGAGATCATCACCAACGGAGCGAGGCCTGCCGTGGGGCTGTGGGCGCGCGTCGAGCTGGTCAGCCGCCCCGAGGGCCTGCGGGCTCGCACCATCGAGCTCCAGCCCGCGCCGGCGCCGGTAACCGTGGAAGGCCCCCTGACGCTGGTGAGCAGCGGCCGGCCGGGCGTCTGGGTGATCCGCAACTATCCCTTTGTGGTGGACGGCGCCACGCACCTCGTCACCCATGGGCTGACGCCGGAGCCCGGCGCGTGGGCGCGCGCCGAGCTGGTGAAGCTGCCGGCCGAGGCTGGCGGCCTGGCGCGGCGCCGTGCGTTGGCCGTCGAGCTGATAAGCGCAGCGGCCCAGCCCGGTCCGGCGGCTGAGCTGGTGGACCGCGTGCGCTGGATGGACCCGGGCGCCGGTCTGTGGCAGGTGGGAGACACGGAGGTGGCCCTTGGGACAGGGACGCCCATCACCGGTCCCGTGGCGGTCGGGGATGTAGTCTGGGTGCGCGGGCAGCGCACCAGCAGCGGCGTTCAGGCCAGCTCGGTGGTGCGGCTGCCCGAGGGCGCTGAGGTGTACTTCGAGGGCGTGGTCCGGGGGATCAGCGGCGATCGGTGGCAGGTGAGCGCCCTCCCAGCGCGACAGGTGAGCGTGGACGTGGCCAACGCCGTGGTTGAGGGGCAGCCCCGCGTGGGCAGCACGGTGCGGGTCTACGGCATCGAGACCGAGCCGGGAGCGGTCCGCGGTCTGCGCCTCTGGGTGAGCCAGCAAGACGCGCGCCAAGAGTGGGTGGGCTGGCTGCAGAGCATGGAAGCCGTCGGCGCCGTGGGCCTCTGGCGAGTGGGCCGGGTCGTCGGACCAACCCTCCAGCCGGTGTTTCTAGTGGTAGACGGAGAGACGGTGGTCGAGGCCGGCCAGGGCAGTCTGGTTCCCCAGGCCTGGCTGCAGGTCGTCGCTCGCCAGGAGAGCAAGACCCTCTTCCGCGCCGAGCGGGTCGTCGTCCTGCCGCGCGCCCCCAAGCAGACGGTCCAGGGCGTCGTCCAGACGAGGCCGGAGGCCGGCATCGGCGAGTGGCGGGTGGAGGGCTATCGAGTGGTGGTGACGGCTGAGACTGCGATCGTCGGCAATCCCGGAGTGGGCTCGCTGGTCCGTGTCAGCGGCCAGCTCGACTACACGGCTGCGGTCCAGGCCCAGGTGATGGAAACCCTGGTGCGCTGACGCCTAACCTGGTTGCCGGAAAAGGACACGGACGACCCGTCCCTGGTGCGGGACAGTCGCCCGTGTTTTGTTTCATGCCTTGCCGATCGTTTGCGCCTTGCCGGTCGAGGGAGGCTCGGCCACAGGTCACAGGCGCAGGTGCATGTAAAGGTCGCCCGCGGAAAAGCCGAGGCGCCGATAGTACTCCCGCGTGCCGATGGCTGCGATCACTGCCAGCTGGCGGAAGCCGGCCTGGCGGGCAACAGCCTGAGCCTGTTGGATCAAGCGGCGACCGATGCCGGCGTGCTGCGCCTCCCCCCGGCTGCGCGCCTGGAGCTGCAGCGCCGGCCCGTAGACGTGGACCTCGCGGATCACCGCGCAGCCGTGCAGCTCGGCCGGCGCCTCCGCCATGCCTTCGGCCGACGGCAGCGACAGCCGCAAAAAGCCGGCCAAGTAGCCCTCGGGCGTCTCCAGGCTGAGGAAGTGCTCCTGGCCGATCCCCGTTTCGTAGGGCAGGTCCACCAGCCGGAGGGCAGCGGGGTCCACCGGCCGGCCGCGCACCTCGCGACAGCGAATGCACTGACAGCGGCGACCGGTGCGCGCCAGCTCCCGCTGCGCCGCCTCCCGCAGGTTGCTCAGCCGGTTGCCGGCGACGATGTAGGTGGCCGGGATGTCCCGCACCACCCGGCTCAGGCGGCAGTAGGGCGGCACCTGGGCCTTGCAGTCGGCCAGGAGCTGCACCAGGGTCTCGGTGTCGTAGGGCTGGTAGCCGCCCGCCTGCCAGATGCGATACAGCTCCGTGCCCTCCAACAGCGAGCACGGGTAGATCTTCAGCTCGTCGGGCCGCAGGTCAGGGTCGCTCCACAGCCGGCCGAAGTCCTCCCGGTCGCTCTCCGGCGTGGCGCCCAGCAGGTTGGGCATCCAGTGCAGGTGGAGCTTGAAGCCGGCGCCGCGCAGCAGTCGGCAGGCGCGACGCACCGCCGCCACGTCGTGCCCGCGGCCGTTCAGGGCTAGGATGCGGTCGTCCAGGCTCTGCACGCCAATCTGCACCCGGGTCACCCCCAGGCGGCGCAGCCGCAGCACCTCCTCTGGCGTCACCCAGTCGGGCCGCGTCTCCACGGTGATCCCCACGCAGCGCACAGCGGCCCGCTCGTTGCGCTGCTGGGCCTCCTCCAGAGAGGCCGAGTCGCAGCCGTTGAGCGCGTCCAGACAGCGCTGCACGAACCAGTGGGCGTAAGCGTCGGGATAGGCGGACCAGGTGCCGCCCAGGATCAGCAGCTCCGCCTTCTGCACGCTGTGACCTGCTATCTGCAGCATCTCCAGGCGGCTGCGGGTCTGCCGGTAGGGGTCGAACTCGTTCTGCAGGGCGCGCTGGGCGCCGGGCTCCAACGACAGGTAGCTCTTGGGCATGGCCGGGTCGTTGGGACAGAAGATGCAGCGCCCCGGACAGCCGGCCGGCTTGGTGAGCACCGCCACCGGCGCCACGCCCGACTGGGTGCGCACCGGCTTCATCTGCAGCCGCCGCAGGGTTCTGCGGTCGGCCGGCACCCGGCCCGCAGCCACCAGCGCCTCGTACCCCGCCACCAGCTCCGCCTTGTTGAAGAAGCCGACCCCATCGCGCGGGTGGCGACGCAGGATCTGGCGCAGCACGCGCTCGTCGAAGACCGGCGCAGCAGCCACCGCCTGCACGATGGCCAGCAGCGCGTCGCCGTGGCGTTCTAGGTCTACGACCACATCGTTGCTCTTCGGTCGTCGTCGCTTCCTGTGCTCTGCCATTTCCGGCGTGGACGTCCCGTGGAACCGTCGGTAGTTCGTCGCCTGTTGGACCTCAACCAGGAGTTCTATGGACGCCTGGGCGCAGCCTTCTCGCAAACGCGCGGGCCGCACCAGGCGGGCCTGCGTCAGCTCCTGCCCTACCTGCCCGCGGCCGGCAGCCTGCTGGACGTAGGCTGCGGCAACGGACGCCTGGCCGAGGTCCTGGACAGGGCCGGCCGCTGCCTGCGCTACGTCGGCGTGGACGCCAGCGAGCCCCTGTTGGCTGCGGCGCAGGCGCGCGCCTCGACGTTGCGCTGCGTCCAGGCGACCCTGCTAAAGCTCGACATAACAAATGAGGACTGGCGGTTAGCCCTGCCTCTGTCTCAATACGATGGGATCGCCCTGCTGGCGGTGTTGCACCACCTGCCCGGGTGGGCGCTGCGTCGGCGGCTGATGCAGGACCTGGCCGGGCTGATGGCGCCGGGCGGGATGCTGGCCGTCTCCACCTGGCAGTTCTTGGAGAGCCCGCGGCTGCAGCGTCGGCTGGTGCCGTGGGAGGCGGTGGGGTTGACGCCGGCGGACGTGGACCCCGGCGACTACCTCCTGGACTGGCGCCAGGGCGGCTACGGACTGCGCTATTGCCGCCTAATCAACGAGGCGGAGCTGCTCAGGCTGGCCGCCGAGGTTGGCCTCGCCGTGAGCACCACCTTCCGCGCCGACGGCGCCGAGGGCACCCTCAACCTGTTTGCCGTGTTGACAAAAGCATAGCACAAGACCACACAAAGCGCCAAAGACCGGCTCGGCGGGACCGGCCGAGGGGGAGTTGGCGGTGTAGAGGCCGTATTTCGTAGCGCAATTGTCCAGCTATTGTCGTTCATTTGGTGTAGAGTGCGTGCGAGGAGTACAGGGCGATGACGATCCAGATCCATCTGCTAGGCCGGTTTGAGGCGATCAGCGAAGGCGTCCCGTTGGTCGGCATCGAGGCGCACAGAGCCCAAGAGCTGCTCTGCTACTTGTTGCTCTACCGCAACCGCTCCCACGCGCGCGAAACCGTGGCCGGCGTGTTGTGGGGGGACGCGTCCACCGGCCAGGCGCGCAAGCACCTGCGTCAGGCCCTGTGGCAGCTCCAGGCTGCGCTGGGCAGCCGCAACGGCCACGATCCGCGTTGGCTGGTGGTGGAGCCGGAGTGGCTGCGGCTGAACTCCGACCCGACGCTGGTGCTGGACGTGGAGATGTTAGAACAGGCCTATGCGCCGGCGCGGGACACGCCGGGCGAGACGCTGACCCTTGCGCAGGCGCAAGCCCTCAACCTGGCGGTGGAGCTCTACCGGGGAGATTTGCTGGAGGGGTGGTATCAGGACTGGTGCCTGTTCGAGCGGGAGCGGCTGCAGAACATCTACCTGGCCATGTTGCAGAAGCTGGTGGCCTGCTGCGAGGCCCACCAGGAGTACGAACAGGGGATCGCCTACGGCATGCGCATCCTCAGCGTGGACTATGCCCATGAGCGCGCGCACCGTCGGTTGATGCGGCTGCACTACCTGCGCGGGGATCGCACCGCAGCCCTGCGCCAGTTCGAGCGCTGTCAACAGGCGCTGGCCAGGGAGCTGGCGGTGCAGCCGGCGCGCAGCACTGTGTTGCTGGCCGAGCAGATCCGCCGCGGCCAGCCCCTGACGGCGCAGGCGGCGGCTCCGCGCGCGCCGCAGCCGGAGTCCGACGAGGCCACCCTGGCGGCCGTGCTGGAGCGCCTGCGCCAGGTGCAGAGAGCCCTGGCCGCCGCCCAGCAGCAGGTGGCGCGCGAGATCCAGAACCTCGAGAGCTTGTTGTAAGATCGGGGGAACATCTTCGGCCATTCGGGGCCCGTCGGCAGGCCGGGGGACTTCATCCCCCGGCCTGCGCATGCTGGCACGCGCTTCCCATCAGCGCGGCACGTCTGCCGGGCGGGGGCTGCCGGGCGATCAAGTCGCCCGGCCACACTGCGTCGCCCCGTCAACGGGGCTCGGCAGCAGGCCATCACACAAGCCCGGTTCACCGGGCGCTGCTTTTTTGGGGGGGACTTCATCCCCCGGCCTGCGCATGCCGGCACGCGCTGCCCATCAGCGCGGCGCGTCTGCCGGGCGGGGGCTGCCGGGCGATGAAATCGCCCGGCCACACTGCGTCGCCCCGTGAACGGGGCTCGGCAGCAGGCCGGCACACAAGCCCGGTTCACCGGGCGCTGCTTTTTGGCCGGTGGACTTCATCCCCCGGCCTGCGCATGCCGGCACGCGCTGCTTCAGGTGGGAATTTTTACACGGAGACGCTTCGACAGACGCTGCCGAGACGTGCGCAAGACGGAGGGATGGTAGCCTGACACCGTCAACCGCGCTTCAGAGCGCTCGTCGCCCCTTGACGGAACGAATGGCTTCGTCGGCGGAGTCAGCGCTGGTCCTGGACGGTCCCTTGAAAGGCTGTTATGGCTGAGGTGGAGACAACCGCGCATTCGTTTATCGTCAAAATCTGGGCCGAGGAGAGGGATGACGAGACCGGCCAGGTTCGCTGGCGGGGTTACATCACCCACGTGCCCTCGGGCGAGCGACGGTATTTCGAGCAACTGGACCTGATGGCAGCGTTCATCGAGCCGTTTCTGGCGCGGCTGGGGCGCTCGTCGGCCTCCCAGCCGCCCATGGTGTCTCCCCAGAGATCAACGGAGCATGGCTAACTATCGGGCCATCGGCGCCGTGTGCGAGGCTGTGGTGCGCCTGTTGCAGCAGTCCTGGCGGCCGGAGCTGTTCGACGACGCCACCTTGCAGTTCAGAGTCTACCGCACCAGGAACTTCGACGCGCCGATGGATCGAGGCGTCTCGCTGTTCTTGTACCGCGTGGCCGTCAACACCGCGGCGCGCACGCCGCCGGCCCGGCCGGTGCCGCCTCCGCCTGCAGGCCGCCAACGGCGGCCACAGCTGCCGCTGGATCTGCACTTCCTGCTGACGCCATGGGCTCAGGAGGCCTCGCTGGAACAGGAGATCCTCGGCTGGATGATGCGCACGCTGGAGGACACGCCCACTTTGCCCGCCGGCCTGCTGAACTCGCTGGCTCCCGGCGTGTTCCACCCTGACGAGCAGGTGCAGATCGTGCTCGGCCAGCTCGCCAACGAGGAGCTGTTCCGCATTTGGGATGTGCTGCCCGGCAACTACCAGATCTCCGTGCCCTACATCGCCCGCGTCGTGTACATCGACTCCGAGCTGGAGCGGCTGGAGGCCGGCCCGGTCCTGGCGCGGCAGATGGACTTCGGCGTGATCGAGGATGCGCCATGATCGCTGTGAGGCATCTCGAGACAGTGTTGCGCCGGGCGCCCCTGGGGCTGCGCTTCGTGGACCTGGCGCGCGCGGCCTACGTTACCGACGGGCTGGAGGTGGCAGCCTGGGCTATGGGTGGGGGCAAGCCGGGCCGGCCCGCGGTGCGCTCGCCGTTGTCGGGGGTGTATGGCTTTCGCACGCTGCCCGGCCTGCGGCCATACGAGGTGGGGGAACGGCCGGCCGGCGATTGGTGCCCCTCAGCCGACGCGGCGCCGAACTTCGTGGTGTACGTCGAGGATCGGCTGGGACGTTTCTTGCCCCAGGTGTTGTCCCTCTGCCTGCCCAGGGAGCACCTGGTGGAGGTGCCCCTTTTCTCGGCGCCGGCGCGCGCGCCGCTGCCCGGCATGGCCGTGGTGCGCGGGGAGCTGTGGGACCGCGCGGGCCAGCGGCCGGCCGGCTGGGCCATGGTGACGGCCAGCGTCGCGGAAGGGGCCAGCTATGTGGCGATCGCCGACGCCAGGGGCATGTTTGTGCTCTTTGTGCCCTACGCCAGCGCGCTGCCGCCCCTGTCCGGTTCGCCGCCTCCTAGCAGCGGCGGCGTGGACCAGCTCGCCTGGCCCGTGGTTGTCCGGGTGTTCTATCAGCCGGCGCAGCAGGAAGTGGTCCCTGGCGCGAACCTGCCGCACATCCGCTCCATCTTGGAACAGGACCGGGCCGAGGTCTACGACACAGCCGCCGTGCATGGCCCCTCGATCACCCGAACGCTGCGCTTCGGCCAGGACCTGGTGGTTACCACCGAGGGCCTGGCCCCGCCCCACCGATCACGGTTGCTGGTAGAGGCAGCATGACCGCTGCCGAAGCTGCCCAGCCGACCGATTGAAGCCCGTGACTAACTTTGCCGGTCGCTCAGGACCCCCCGTGCCGCGGTTCTGGCTGGCCTCGTGTGACTTTTGGAAGGAGGCAACCCGATGCCTGAGTATCTTGCTCCCGGTGTCTACGTCGAAGAGACCAGTTTTCGGTCCAAGTCGTTGGAGGGTGTCAGCACCAGCACCGCCGGCTTTGTCGGTCCCACCCGCTACGGGCCGGTGAGCGGCGACCCTGAGCTAATCACCAGCTTTCTGGACTTCCAACGCATCTACGGCGGGCTGGACGACCTGCGCTTTGGCACCTCGCCAGCCCAGACCAACTACCTGGCCCATGCGGTGCGGGCCTTCTTCGAGGAGGGCGGTCGCCGGCTGTATGTGAGCCGCGTCTTCCGCTTTGCCGACGACTTCGCGGTTGACGTCAACGGCGTGCCGAACCGGCACTACGGCCAGGCCAACACCGCCACCGTCGCCCCGCCCGCGCCGCAGATCACCCTGCGCGCCCGCTTCCCCGGCCGGGCCGGCAACATACGGGTGACCTTCACGGCTCGGCTGGGCGCCAACGCCCTTAATGCGGCCAACGGCGAGCGCACCCTGACGCGGGTGCAAGACCATGACCTGGTCTTCGTGCACGACGGCGCCGCGGTCGTCGGCGCCGACGGCCTGCACCTGCTGCGCTGGAACGCAACCCAGCGGCAGTGGGAGCTGCGCGCCGACGGCACCACTCGGCTGCTTGGCCCCTTGACGAGCAGCACGCGCGTGCGGCCGGTGACCGTAACGGTGGACGTGGAGTTCCCGGACGACAACACCCCCAGCGGCTTCGGCAGCGCGCAATCCCTGGGCGAGTTCGGCTTCGACCCGCGGGTCCCCCGCGGGCTGACCAACACCTTCACCCGCTCGCCGGCCACCCGCTTCCTGTTCCTCACCGTGCCCTTCGCCCTGGAGGTGCCCACGGAGCTGATAGACCCGGCGCAGGACCCGGAGAGCGCGGATGCCGACAACTGGGCGCTGGCCCTGGCGCGGGAGCTGTTGGGACCGGCCATCATCGGCACGTTCACCAACGACCGCACGCCCATCGAGGACCGCCGCGCTGTGTTTACCCTGACCGGCGGCGACGACGGCCTGCAGCCCGACGAGGAGGCCTACGCCGGACGGGAGGACCTCCACGACTACATCCACGATCCGCTCTTGGAGTCCAAGAACGGCTTGCTGGCCTTCGAGGGGGTGGAGGACATCTCCATCGTGGCCGCGCCGGGCTACAGCTTTGGCTACGTGGACGATCCAGACCGGGTGTTGGCAATCCAGAACGAGGTGATCAACCACTGCGAGCGCATGCGCTACCGCATCGCCGTGCTGGACACGCCGCCCAACTTCCTGCCCACCGAGGCGCTTAACTTCCGCAACCTGCGCTCCTCGAAGTACGCAGCCATGTACTACCCCTGGGTGACCGTGGCCGATCCCCTGGGCGATGGGCGGCTCAACCTGCCCCCCAGCGGCTTCATGGCCGGCATCTATGCGCGCAACGACATCGAGCACGCCGTGTTCAAGGCGCCGGCCAACGAGGTGGTGCGCTCGGCCATTGACTTCGAGCTGCGGTTGAGCAAGGCGCAGCAGGAGCTCTTGAACCCGCAGGGGGTCAACTGCCTGCGCTACTTCCCAGGCCGTGGCTTTCGCGTCTGGGGCGCGCGCACCATCAGCGACGACCCGGAGTGGAAGTACGTCAACCTGCGCCGTTACTTCGCCTACCTGGAGCACTCCATTGACCGCGGCACCCAGTGGGTGGTGTTCGAGAACAACGGACCGCAGCTGTGGGACAACGTGCGGCGGACGGTGGAGGACTTCCTGTTCAACGAGTGGAAGATGGGCGGTCTGGTGGGCGACAAGCCGGAGAAGGCCTACTTCGTCCGCTGCGACCGCTCCGTCATGACCCAGAACGACCTGGACAACGGCCGCCTGGTGTGCCTGATCGGCGTGGCGCCGGTGCGGCCGGCGGAGTTCGTCATCTTCCGCATCGGCCAGTGGACGGCCGACGCCACGCGGTGAGAACGGGCAGAGACTGGCCCAGCCTAAACCGATCCTGAAGGCTGGGCCAATCTAGGCGAGAGTTTGGGCCAGCCTAGATGCACAAGGAGTACGACGATGGCCACAGAACGCACCAACCCCTACGGCACCTTCAACTTCCTGGTGGACCTGGGCACCGGCGACACGGGCAGCATCCGCGCCGGCTTCCAGGAGGTCAGCGGCCTGAACGTGGAGGTCACCAGCGCGGAGTACCGCAACGGCAACGAGCCGGTCAACCACGTGCGCAAGCTCAACGGCATCTACAAGGTGGGCGACGTCACCCTCAAGCGCGGCCTGATCGGCGCCATGGACCTGTTCGAGTGGATCAAGCAGGTGCGCGAGGGCGACCAGGCCGCGCGGCGCAACATCACCATCCACCTGCGCGACGAGTCGGGCGCCAACACCGTGATGACCTGGCGGCTGACCAACGCCCGGCCCCTGCGCTACACCGCGCCCAGCCTCAACGCTAAGGGCGGCACCGACGTCGCTATCGAGGAGCTAGTGCTGTCGTGCGAGGACATGACCATCGAGTAACCGGTGATCGGTTTACCGTTCACCGTTCCCCGACCTCGAGGCTGCCATGGCTACGTTGACCTTCAACGGACGCCTGCCGGGCGTTGTGTGTCAGACGGCGCTGCCGCCGGCCGGCGAGGAGCCGCTGCGACTGGATGTGGCGGCCTTCGTCGGCTTTGCCGAGCGCGGCCCGTTGCACACGCCCGTCGCCCTGGAGGACCTGGGCCAATACCGCGCGCTGTTCGGCAGCGACCTGCTGGTGGCTCGCGATGGCGGTCGTCCGGTCTACGCCCACCTGCCTCAGGCGGTGCAGGCCTTCTTCGACAACGGCGGCCGGCGCTGCTACGTGGTGCGGGTGGCCGGCGCGGGGGCGCGGCCCAACCGGTTTCCCCTGCCCGGTCTGGTGGCCTGGTCGGAGGACGACGGCTTTCGCGCCGTGGCGACGACCGCAGCCTGGGTGGGCCGCTGGTCCGACACCATGAGCGTCGGCGCGCAGCTGCGCAGCCGGCCGTTGCCCTTCCGAGGCGACCTCAGCATCGTCGGGGATACCGTTGCCCTGATCGTGGAGGCGCCGACGGACGTCAGCCTGGCGGTGGGCGACGTCCTGCGCGTGGCCGTGGGTGCCGGCTGCGCCACAGCCGAGCTGCTTCTGCCCATGGCCGCCGTGCGCCCCCTGGGCCCCGCAGCCAGCGCAGCCCGCGGCGTTCCTTATCGAGTGGAAGCCAGGCGGGCAGCCGTGCATGCCTTCACCCTGGTCCCTCCCGAAGCAGAGCCTGTTCCGCGCCGCGTGGAGCGGCTCGGTGAGTTGGGCTGGGAGCTGTTGACCGCTGCGCCTACGGGCCTGACGCTGGACAGCGCGTCCGGCGAATGGCGGCTGTCCTTGCCGCCGACCACGGCTGTGGGCCGCAGGCACCTCCTGCGGGTCGCTACCGAGGGTGGGAGGGAGGCGATGTTCCCCGTCGAGCAGGTTTGGCTGCACGGCGGGCCGGACGACATGTCGCCCCCTGGGGAGCCCCTTCTGGTCGCCTCCAGCAGCCAGGTGCGCTGGGTCGCCGCCCTGGAGGAGCTCGGTTCGCCGGAGGGCGACGTGGACATCGCCCAGGTGGAGCTGCTAACCTTTGACCTGGCCCTGCGCGAGGGCGAGGAGGCGGCGGAGACCTGGTCGGAGCTGCGCTTCAACCCCGGCCCCCGCTACTGGGCTGACGTGCTGGCCGTCCCACCGGCCGAGGCCGCTGGCGGGGAGGGCGGCGGCCATCTCGCCCTTGTCGGGGCCGGAGGGCCGGAGGGGAGCCAGGTCCTGAACGGCGGCAACCGCTCGCTTCGCTTGGCTGCGCCTTTCGTAGCCCTGACCGCCCCTCCTCCTTTCTTCCTGCCGTTGGGCATGGCTCCCGTGTTGACCGTGGACGGCTTTCTCGGCGCCCTGCCCGATCCCGACCCGGCCGGCAAGGACGGCCTGGACGCTTTCGACCCGCCGGCGCTGTTCCTGGACGGTCGGCTGGCGCGCTGCGGGGTGCGCGACCTGGTCAACGAGGCCGACCGCCTGCTGTTGCTCGACCCCGCCGCCCGGCTGACCGGCCTACACAGCCTGCTGCCTGTCGAGGAGGTGGCCCTGGTGGCCATCCCCGACCTGGTGCATCGGCCCTGGCCGGCCGCCATTGCCCCCCTCCCGCTGCCCGAGCTGCCTGAGCCGCCGCGGCCTCGGCCGCCGGACTGGGCGCAGTTCCAGCCCTGCCCGCAGCCGCTGCCCGACGTCGAGCTGACCCCGCGGCAGGTAGTGCAGGCGTTCTACACGGCGTTTCAGCGCCAGGGCGACGAGGCCGCCAGGCAGTTCCTCACCGAGGCGCTGCAGGAGGCCCTGGCCGAGTCGCCGTTGAGTGCTGTGCTGCAGGTGGAGCGCCCGCCCGACTCCTGCGACGTGGACGCGCCCCCTTGCCGGCCTGGCCCCGGTGTCCCGGTGACGGTGCGAGGAACCCTGCACTTCGTGGGCGAGGCCGACGTGTCGCACGTGTTCACGCTGGTGCACCGACCTGGCGGCTGGCGCATTGACGCCATCGAGCCACAAACGGCCTGGCGGGCAAGCGTAGGCCTCTCCCCGCGCGCCCTGGCCGGCCTGCCCGCCGTGCGCCCGGCCGAGGCCTACGACGTGGCCGCGCTGCTGGCCGTGCATGAGGCGCTGGTGACCCTCTGCGCCGCCCGCGCAGACGCCCTGGCCGTGCTGAGCCTGCCGGAGCACTTTCAGCGCCGCGAGGTGCTGGCCTGGGCGCAGCAGTTGCGAGCCAGCGGCAACCTGACCGAGAGCAACGCGCTGAGCTACGCCGCCGTCTACCATCCCTGGCTGCAGACGCCGGAGCGGGTCACCCCTGAGCTGGCTCCGCTGCGGGCAGCGCCCCCCGACGGCGCCGTGTGCGGCATGATCGCCGCGCGGGAGCTGGCCCGTGGGCCGTGGATCGCGCCGGCCAACGTGCCGCTGCGCGGGGTGGTGGGCCTGATCCAGGCCGTCGGCGAGGCGGACGCCCTGGCCCTGTTCGACGCCCAGGCCAACCTGCTGCGGCAGCAGCAGGGCACGTTCAGCCCCCTCAGCGCGCACACCCTCAGCCTGGACCGGCTGTTGGTGCAGGTTTCCGTGCGCCGGCTTCTGATCTTCCTGCGCAAGCTCGCGCTGCGCCGCGGCATGCGCTACGTGTTCGAGCCCAACAACGAGCGCTTCCGCCGCCGCGTCGAGGCTGCCTTCGAGCGCACCCTGACTGCGCTGACCGCCCAGGGCGCGCTGACCGCCTTCCAGGTGGTGACGGGCGAGGGCCTGAACACGCCCAACGACGTGGACAACGGCCGCTTCCTGATCGCCTTGAAGGTGGCGCCCTCGCTGCCCATCGAGTTCATCACCGTGATGTTGGTGCGGGCCGGCGAGGGGGTGTTGCGGGCGGTGGAGGCGTAGCTCGGGACGAGCGATGCGCAACGCGTAAGAGGTGCGACCGATGGCGAACCCTGCTTTCGAGACAGTTGATCCGCCCTATACGGCCTTTCGCTTCGAGGTGGTGCTGGACCTGGCCGACCCGCCGCCCGGCGTCACCAACCCGGTGTGCAACGCGGCCTTTGCCGAGTGCGACGGGCTGGAGATGTCCATCGAGCCCAAGACGGTCCGCGAGGGCGGCAACAACCGGGAGCAGATCCACCTGGTGGGCAAGGTCAGCTACGGCCAGCTCACCCTGAAGCGCGGCATGACGGCCAACCTGCAGCTGTGGACGTGGATGGCCGCGGCCGCCCAGCCCGGCCGCGTTTCCCACGCCGAGGGCCGGGTGACCCTGTGGGACGCGGACGGCACGCCGCGGGTCACCTTTGTGCTGCGGGAGTGCTTTCCCACCCGGCTGCGCGGGCCGTCGCTGAACGCCAAGGATGGGCTGGTGGCCATCGAAGAGATGCAGCTGGTGTACCGCAGCCTGGAGGTGCGGCTGGCCGGCGACGGCGCCGGGTTCAGCGTCGGCGGCGGCATCGGCTTCAGCGCTGGCGCGGGCGCCAGCTTCGGCGTGGGCGGCGGCCTGAGCGTCAGCGGCGGCGTGGGCTTGAGCGGCAGCGCCTCCGCCTCCTTGAGCTTTGGCTAGGAAGGCCGACCATGGCCATCGAGAAAGCAACCCTGACCCCCCTCGACGCCAACGGCAAGCCGGACCTGAGCCGGCAGTTGAAGGTGCAGTTCAACCCCGAGACTTTGCGCATTAGCCGGCGGCGGTTTGGCTCCGGCGGCGCGCAGAGCGCCAACCCCGACCGGGCCCGCCAGGCCAGCACCCAACAGATCACCGGCCACGGCGCCACCATGTCCGTCGAGCTGCTGTTCGACACCAGCCAGGAGAAGGACCAAGACGTGATGAAGATCACCGGCCAGATCGCTGCGCTGGTGGGCAGCGGCGAGGCGGGCAGCACGGCGGCCACACGGGTGCGCTTCCAGTGGGGCAGCTTCATCTTCACCGGCGTGATCGAGTCCATGGACGAGACCATTGACCTGTTCTCGGAGAGCGGCTTCCCCTTGCGCTCCACCGTCACCCTGAGCCTGACCGAGGGCCAGATCACCTCCGAGGCGCGCGGGGGAGGCGGCTTGGGCGCAGGAGCCGGCCTCGGTTTGGGCGCCAGCGCCGGGGTATCGGCCGGTGTGGGGTTCAGCGCCGGCATCAGCGCCGGGGTGTCGGCCGGCGTTGGGTTCAGCGCCGGCGCTGCGGTGGGCACGCAGCCCCTGACCCTGGCGCAGGCGGGCGACACGCTGCAGAGCCTGGCCGGCCGCGCCGGCCTGGACTGGAAGGCGGTGGCGGCAGCCAACGGCGTGGAGAACCCCCGCCGGCTGCCGACCGGCGCCGTGCTGAACTTGAACGTCAAGGCCTCGACGTGAGCGAGCCGGCGGGGCCGCGCTGGCCGCCCAGACCGCTGGCGTCGCCGTGACCGATGGGAGACAGCGACCGATGCCTGTGATCATCAACGACTTCGAGATCGTCCACGAGCCGCCGGCGGCCGCGCCGTCCGGCGCCGCGCCGTCGGCCCCGGCCGCCGAGGCCGACGGCGCTCGCCTGCGCCCGGCCGACATCGAGCGCATCGTGGCCCACCAGCAGGCCCGCCGCCTGCGGGTGTACGCTGACTGAGCAGCACCCATGCCCGCTGACGTCACTGCCTACTTCTCTCAACCGACCTTCACCGTGGACGGCCAGCCCAACGCGGACCTGGGGCGACGCGTCCGGTCCGTGCTGGTGGAGGAGACCAGCGATGGCCTGTACCGCTGCGAGGCCCGCTTCGACAACTGGGGCCCGCGCAACGGCCGGCTCGGCTACCTCTACTTCGGCCGCGATGTCCTCGACTTCGGCAAGAAGCTGGCGGTCAGCCTGGGCGCAGGGCCGGGCAGCGGCCAGGTGTTCGAGGGCCAGATCACGGCCCTGGAGGCGGAGTATCCCCCGGGCGGCGGCGCGCAGATCGTGGTGTTGGCCGAGGACCGGCTGCAGCGGCTGCGCATGCAGCGCCGCACCCGCACCTTCGAGGACGTCAGCGACGAGGACATCGTGCGCCAGATCGCCCAGGAGCACGGCCTTCAGCCCGACCTGAGCCTGAACGGCCCCGCCCACCGCGCGGTGGTCCAGGCGAACCAGAGCGATTTGGCCTTCCTGCGCGAGCGGGCGCGCAGCGTCGGCGCCGAGGTATGGGTGGAGGGCGACCGCCTGCGAGCCAAGCCGCGCGGGGAGCGCTCCGGCCAGCCGGTGGCGCTGCGCTACGGCGCCAACCTGCTCTCCTTTGTGGTCCGCGCCGACCTGGCCCACCAGGTCACCGAGGTGGCTGTGTGCGGCTGGGACGTGCAGGCCAAGGAGCCCATCGCCGAGGCGGCCGGCGAGGCCGCCATCGCCGCCGAGCTGGAAGGCGGCGCCAGCGGCAGCGCGGTGCTGGGCAGCGCCCTGGCCGAGCGGCGGGAGCGCATCACCGCCGCCGCGCCCACCACCGCGGCCCAGGCGCGCAGCCTGGCCGAAGCCCAGTACCGCGAGCGCGCCCGCCGCTTCGTTACCGGCACAGGCCTGGCCGACGGCGACGCCCGCATCCGCGTCGGCGCGCTGGTGGAGCTGAGCGGCTTGGGCAGCCTGTTCGACGGCCGGTACGTGGTGGTGCGGGCCTGCCACACCTACGACCTGGCCAACGGCTTCCGCACCGAGTTCGACGTGGAGCGACCCGGCCTGGGGCCGGCAGAAGGGCCTTCGTCATGAGCGTGACCGACCTGGCCGGGACCATTCCCGGCAGCGTTGCCATCCATCGCCTGATCGGCGTCTATCCCGCCCTAGTCACCGACGTGGTGGACCCGGACCAGCAGGGCCGCGTGCGGGTGCGTCTGCCCGGCCTGGTGGACCCGGGGGCCGGCTACGAGACCTGGGCGCGGCTGGCTACGCTGATGGCCGGGGACAACCGCGGCACCTGGTTCATCCCGGACGTCAACGACGAGGTGCTGGTGGCCTTCGAGGCGGGCGACCCCAGCCGTCCGGTGGTGCTGGGCGCGCTGTGGAACGGCCAGGATGCACCGCCGGAGCAGATGGACGCCGCGGGCAACAACTACCTCAAGACCATCCTCTCTCGGGTGGGCGTGCGCATCACCCTGGACGACACCGACGGCGACGTGAAGCTGCGCCTGGAGACGCCGGGCGGTCAGAAGGTGGTGCTCAAGGACACGCCGCCCTCCATCGAGGTGAAGGACAGCACCGGCAACTCGGTCAAGCTAGAGCCTAGCGGCATCACCGTGACGGCCGCGGGCAAGGTCACCATCAACGCCAGCACGGCCGAGGTGAGCGCGGGCATGGTGACGGTGAACGCCGGGTTGTCGAGGTTCAGCGGCGTGGTGCAGTGCGACACGCTCATCAGCAACGCCGTGGTGAGCGCCAGCTACACCCCCGGCGCAGGCAACGTGTGGTGAAGGTGCAACATGCCGAGCATCGAATGGGTAGCGCCGGCGCCCCTGTGGCCAACGGCCAACGGCACCCTGTACGAGCCGCAACTGGTGAAGCTGTCCGGCGACCAGTTCCTGTCCGAGTTCCTGGAGGCCATGCAGGGCCATGTGCCCGGCGTGTCGCCGGCCGCGTTCTTGGCCGACCCGGCGCACGGCTTCGACCCCGCGGAGGACGGCGACAGCCAAGGCAACTGGAAGCTGTACCACCCGGCCCACGGCCGCTTCTACCTGGTGACGGCGTCGCTGGTCTGCCGGCAGCTCGGCTTGCCCGATCGTGCGGTGGCCCGCGCGGACGGCGAGAGCACCGCCTTTGTGGTGCGGCGCACGGTCCGACGCCCGGTGGTCGTCAACGGCGTGCCGCAGGTGGTCGAGGTCGAGCAGGGCTGGGTGGAGGAGGGGCCGGAGCGGGGCTGGCGCGACCTGGTGGATGCCCAGGGCCGGCCGGTGGCCGTGCGGGACGACGAGGAGCGCTTTCCGCTGCACCCGGTGGTCACGTCCAACGGCGCCGGGTCCGGCAACGGCGGCCGGCGCAAGGTCTACTACGGCTACATCGCCGTCGGCAACCGCGAGAAGTACCTCGAGCGACGGCCTGTGGCCGCCGACGACCCCGCCGAGGCTTTGCGTCAGTTTGAGATGGCCGTGCGCAGCTCCTCGACGGTGGAGGGCGACTACGACTTTCGCCTGGACGAGCTCTCTACCCGCGTGCTGGGCCCGTGGCAGGGCATCTACACGGCCACCAACCCCGCCGACCGGCTGGAGGCCCCCTTCGCCGAAAAGCTGGGCCAGTTCTCCCTCTACCTGATCCTGGACCTGGCCGACTGGCTGCAGCGCAACCTGCCCGAGGTGTTCCAGGCCATCACCCAGGGCGCCGCTCTGCCCGCCGGCTCCAGGCGGCAGGCCCTGCTGGCGGAGCTGCAGCGGGTCAAGGTGTACGTGGACGGCAACCAGCGGTCCCTGGCCCAGGCCATCGACGCGCTGGCGGATAAGATCAGTCTGGTCTACGGCGAGGGCGAGGAGCCCGGCCAGGCGTACAACGTGCGCGACGCGCGGCGCGAGCCCCCGGCGCCGGACCCCGCCTTCGACCTGCGCAATGACCCCGGCTACCTGGTCTACCGGCCGGCGCCGGCCCCTTCCCTGCATCGGGCGTTTCAGGAGGCGCTGGCCGAGGCTACGGCGCCGGCCACCCCGCCGCCGGAGTTCCTCCCGCTGTTGCAGGACCAGGTGGTCGAGGCGGACGACCCCGAGGCCGCGCCGGAGGTGGGCAGCTGTTTCCTGCGGCTAGTCTACGAGCGTCCCGGCTGCGCGGCGGTGGTCAGCCGGCCGAGCCGGCGCATCGCCTTTGCCCGGTACTTCGACCCCGACGCGCCGGCGCGGCACATCCGCATCGAGCTGCCCAGCATCAAGATGCAGGACCTGCGCAAGTACAAGCGTGGAGTGGGCATGCAGATGACGCCTGAGCTGCGGGATGTGATGAACCGCATCCGCAAGAGCATGTTGGACGGCGACGGGCTGGCCGGATCGCCCGGCGGCTGGGAGCTGGGCATGATCTGTTCCTTCTCCCTGCAGATCATCTTCCTGGTGGCGTTCATCGTCATGTTCATCTTCCTCATCGCGCTGAACTTCATCTTCTGGTGGCTGCCCTTCCTGAAGATCTGCTTCCCGATCCCGCGCCGGACGTGAGCTGGCGCCGGGTCTGTGGGAAGTGGCAGAGGCCCGTCGAACCTCGGCGTGTGGACGGCCACTCGTGGATGACGCCGCATCCGTGTTGGCGGCGAGAGGTGTACTGTGGCAACCCCAGCAAAGTTGTACGGCCAAGGGATCGGCTTTCCTCCCCGTGTGGCCCCCAACGGCCAGATGGTGTGGTCGGCCGGCGAGCTCAACGTGCGCGAGTCCATCTGCATCATCCTGCGCACGCGGCCGGGCGAGCGCCTGATGCGGCCTGACTTCGGCTGCGGGCTGGACCGCTACCTCTTCGAGCCGGCCACCGTGAGCACCTTGCGCCTGATCCAGGAGGAGGTCAAGGCGGCCGTGCAGCGCTGGGAGCCGCGGGTGGCGCTGGACGACGTCATCGTGGCCACCCATCCCACCGACCCGCGCGTCGTTGACATCACCGTGGTCTACACCCTGATCGCCACTCAGCAGCGCGAGCGCGTGAACCTGACCCTCGCCCTGCAAGCATAGGAGCGTCGGCGATGCCCATCACCGTGCCGCAACTGGACGACCGCACCTTCGAGCAGCTCTTTGCCGAGGCCAAGGCCCGCATCCCGGTGCACACGCCGGAGTGGACCAACTTCAACGACAGCGACCCCGGCATCACGATCCTGCAGCTCTTCGCCTTCATGACGGAGAACCTGCTGTATCGCAGCAACCGCATCCCGGAGGCCAGTCGGCGCAAGTTCCTGACCTTGCTGGGCGTGCCTTTGCAGCCGGCCACGCCCGCGCGCGGGCTGGTGGTCTTTCGCAACGAGCGGGGGCCGATCCAGGCTTGGCCCCTGGAGGCAGGCGTCGAGCTGCGCGCCGGCAAGGTGCCCTTCCGCACCCGCACCGCAGTGTGCATCCTGCCCGTCACCGCCGAGGTGTTCTACAAGCGGCCCGTGGGCGAGCTGGACCCTAACACCGCCGCCCAGTATCGCCTGTTGTACGAGTCCTTCCTGGAGCGGGACGCCGACCAGTTGCAGTTCTACCGGTCCACCCCCCTGGCTGCGCCGGAGATCGGCAAGCCCCTGCCGGAGCTCGACCTAGCCGACAGCCAGAACGGCGTGGTGGATCGGTCGCTGTGGGTGGCGCTGGTCGGCCCGCGCAACGTGTCGCCGGACGCCGTGGCCGCGGCCATCGCCGGCCAAACCTTGACCCTGGGCATCTATCCGGCCCTGCGCTGCCAAGGGCTGAAGCTGGAGCCGGTGGCCTTCGAGCCCCAGGTGGTTGCCGATCCAGGCCTGGTGTTCGAGATCGCCGCGCCCGAGCCCTCCAGCACGCCCGGCGTGGGGGTCGGGCCAGCGCGCTACGTGCGGTTGGAGGTGGAATACGCCGAGAACGTGCTGGAGCAGCCCGGCATCGTGCGGCTTACGCTGCCGCCCTACGAACAGCTGCTGGTCTGGGACCTCGATCCGCAGGAGGAGGGCTCCGGCGACTATCCGCCGCTGGTGGAGGACCGCGGCCTGGCCAGCCGCATCGTCACCTGGATCCGCATTCGGCTCCCCAAGGCCGGCAAGGACGCTGCTGCGTCGCAGCAGGCGCGGCTGTGCTGGGTGGGCGCCAACGCGGCTCGCGTGCTGCAGGCGGTGCCTGTGACCCACGAGCGGCTGGGGGTCGGCACCGGCGCGCCCGACCAGTCCTTCAAGGTGGCCAACACGCCGGTGATCGTTGGTCCTCTCGCTCCCCGGAAACTCCCCGTTCCCGGGGAACCGGAGGACACCTTCGTGCTCGAAGTCCAAAACGCGGACGGCGGCTGGGACAACTGGCGGCGCACCGACGACCTGTACGCCGCCGGCCCTGCCGACCCGGTGTACACCTTGGACCCCGAGTCGGGCCTGGTGGCCTTCGGAGATGGCCTGCGCGGCCTGCGCCCGCCCCTGGGCCGCGCTATCCGCGTCAGCTACGAGTACGGCGGTGGTCCGCAGGGGCTGGTGCCCATCGGCGCCATCAACAAGAGCCCGGTCCTGCCTGGCGGGTTCAAGGTCGAGAACCCCCTGCCCACGTGGGGCGCGGACGCCGGCGAGAGCGTGGCCGACGGCGAGCGCAACATCCCTCGCTACCTGAAGCACCGCGATCGCCTGGTGACGGCCAGCGACTTTCGCGACATCGTCCTGCGCACGCCAGGCGTGGAGGTGGGCCGGGTGGAGGTGCTGCCGCTGTTCAACCCCGACCAGGGCGGAGCCCTACAGAAGGCCTGGCCGGGCGCGGTCACAGTGATGGTCATCCCTAGGCACGACCCGGTACATCCCGACACGCCCGAGCCCGATCGGCTCTTCCTCGACGCGGTCTGCCGGTGGCTCGACCCGCGGCGGCTGGTGACCACCGAGATCTTCGTGCGCGGGCCGGAGTACGTGCCCGTGTGGGTCTCCGTGGGCATCGTCACCCTGCCCGGCTACCAGCGGGAGCAGGTGCGCCGCGACGTGCGCACCGCCCTGCGCAACTACCTGTCCCCCTTGATCGGCGGACCGCGGGCGGCCGCCGCGGCCGACCTGGACCCCATCTGCCCGGACAACGGCGCGGAGGACGCCGCCTGTCCGCCCGCGCGCGGGGTCGGCTGGCCCCTGGCCACCGAGGTGCGACGCCAGGACCTGGAAGCGATGGCCACCCGGGTGCCCGGCGTGCGCTACGTGACCGGCGTCAAGCTCGGCGTGAACACGCCGGGATCCGCAACCCTGACCGACGTGGCGACGGTGCCCCTCAGCGGGCTGCAGTTGCCGCGGCTGGTCGGCATCAGCGTGGCCGAGGGCGCGGCCGAGGATCTGGCCAGTCTGCTCGGCCAGCAGCCGGCTGTGTCCCCCAACTTAGTGCCCGTTCCGGTGCTGCCCCAGGCCTGTTGAGGCCTGCGTTGAGGGAGTGACCCGTGGACGTCAATCAGACCCGATTTCACCTGCTCCATGGACCGGCGGACTGGGGCGCCTGCCACGTCAACGGCAGCGAGCAGACCCTGTCCGACCTGTGGCGCGAGCACCGGGACCCACCCCTGGAGTGGCACCCGGCCAGCAACACCCTGCGCCTGGCGCGCGCCCTGCCCTGGTGGCGCGGCTACCGCGGCCGGCGCACGCCGCCCCTGGACCTGGCCAGCCGCCGCGGGGCGGCCCGCGACCGCTACGGCAACTGGTACTGGATCAACGAGGAAGAAACGGGCATTCGGTTTCTGCCCCGCGGCGCGCGGCGGAGCGTGGCCTGGTGGGGCGTGGCGGACCTGGACGCCGCCTGCGCAGCGGCCGATCCGGGGGACTTTGCGCCGACGGCCAGCCCAGCCCCGCGGCCCGGCCGGCTGCGCGGATTGGCAGTGACCGGCCGCCATTTCCTGGTGGTGGGCGACGAGGCGGCCCACGGGCTGTGGGTCTTCGACCTGCACGGCGGCGGCGCGCCTCTGCTGTTGCGGTGGCCGGAGGAGGAGCCGTTCACTCCCTGGGACATGGCCGCCACCGCCGACGGCGGCCTGCTGGTGTTGGACCGCGACCACCGGCGCTACTGGCGGCTGGACGCCAACCTCCGGCTGTGGGCCGAGATGGCAGCGCCCGAGGACGCCTGGTTCCAGCCCACATCGCCCACCGCGCCGGCCAACCGGGAGCGCAGGCCGGCGCTGCCCCACGGCTATGACCTGGCCGCCGGGCCGGCCCCGGCGCCTACCTCGCCGGTGAGCATCGAGGCGGGGCATGGCGATGCGGTGTGGATCCTGGACACGGACCCGGCGCGGCCGTTCTCCATGGTCTACGAGTACCGCGGCAGCACCCAGGTGGCGGCCTACTCCCTGGAGAACGCCGTCACCGCTGTGGACCCGGCGCTGGGCGAGGGCGTGACCGTGCAGGCCTCCCTGGCTGCGCACGACTTCGTGCACCTGGGCGGCTTCCTGGGGGCCGGGGAGGGCGCCGTGGACGAGAGCCGGTCCGTGCTCTACCTGGCCGAGCGCGACGGCAACCAGGTGATAGCCTTTGCGGTGGACCGCAGCCAGGGCAAGCTGGTGGATCAGCAGGAGTTCCTGCCCCTGCGCCGCTGGGAAGCCAAGGCGCTGGTGGCCGCAGGCGACGGCATCTACTACGACTTCGCGGACCGCTGGGTGTCCCTTCAGCCGGTGGTGGAGTGCCACTACGTGGGACGCGGGGTGCTGACTACCCCTGTGCCGTCTGCGTCCGCGGTCCCCGGCGCGCCCTTCGACAGCAACCTGCCCGGCTGCACCTGGCACCGCCTGATGCTGGACGCCCACATCCCGGCCGGCGCAGCCATCCTCGTGCGCGCCCGCGCGGCGGACGACCCGGAGCTGCTGCGCCAGAGCGGCTGGCTCGCCCAGCCTGCGCCCTACCTGCGCAGCGGCGGCGCTGAGCTGCCCTACTTCGACCCGTGGGCCGCCGAGCCCGTGGACCGCGAGCGGACCGGCACCTGGGAGCTGCTCTTCCAAGGGGTCAAGGGCCGCTACTTGCAGCTGGAGCTGACGTTGCTGGGCACCGGCCGCTCCACTCCGGCGGTGCGCAGCCTGCGCGCCTGGTACCCGCGCTTTTCCTACCTGGAGCACTACCTGCCGGCCATCTATCGCGAGGAGCCCGGCCCGGCCGCGTTTCTGGAGCGGTGGCTGGCCAACGTCGAGGGCTTCTACACCCAGCTGGAGGACAAGATCGAGCACGTTGCTGCGCTGTTCGACCCGCGCACGGCGCCGCCCGAGGCCTTGGACTGGCTGGGCTGCTGGCTGGGCCTGGTGCTCGACCCTCTGTGGCCCACGGCCAAGCGGCGCTTTTTCATTCGCCACGCCCACCGGCTGTATCGCCGCCGCGGCACCGTGGCCGGCATCCTGGCCGCTATCCGGCTCTACCTGGACGAGCAGGTGGACGAGAGCCTGTTCGATCTTGACTGTCTAGCGCGCAGCCGAGTGCGGCTGGTGGAGCGCTTTCGCACCCGGGACATCGGCGGGACGGTGTTCGGCGATCCCGGCGAGGGCGACCCCGGCGGCCGGCGTCCCGTGACCGCCAAGGACGTGGCCGAGGCGGCCCATCGCTTCACCGTGCTCCTGCCCCACGACCTGACGGCCGAGCAGCGCGCGATGGTGGAGCGCATTGTGGGCCTGGCGAAGCCGGCCCACACAGCCTTCGAGCTGAAGCAGTACTGGGCCCTGTTTCGGGTGGGCGAGGCGCGCCTGGGGCTGGACACGGCGCTGGGCTACGGCAGCCGCTTCGAGCCCGCAGTGCTGGGCGACACCTATCTGGCGGACAGCTACCTAGCGCCGCCCTATCCCTTCGACGTGCCCGACCGCATCGTGGTCGCCCGGGATCGCCTGGGCGACTTGCCGACGTTGTGATCCGGCCGCCGGGCCAACGCTGTACCACAGGAGAAGATGATATGGCTTCGATTGTCAAGAACAAGACCCGAGGAGGCGCGTCCGCCGGGAACGGCAACGCCGCGCTGCAGCGCTGCGTGTCGCTGGCCAACGGCGCGCTGCGCAGCGACCAGCGGGTGAACTACGAGTTCGGGCTGGTGCTGGGGGTGGACGACTTTCGCCAGGAGCAGCTCTACTTCCTGGAGAAGGACTACCTACACAGCCGGGGGTTGCACGGCTACGGCACGGTGTTCGGGCTGGAGGTGACGGCGAGCCGGCCGGCGGACAACAGCGATGAGATGTTGATAACCGTGCAGCCGGGCATGGCCCTCGACCAGCTCGGCCGTCCCATCGTGGTTCGCGACGAGCAGTGTGCGCGGCTGGGCGCGTGGTACGCCAAGCAGGTTCAGGACGGCCAGGCGCCGCCGCCGGACGAGGCCGGCCGCCTGCGCTGTTATGTGGTGGCTGGCTACGACGAATGCCTGGACGCGCTGGTGCCCATCCCCGGCCAGCCGTGCAGCAGCAGCGAGGTCACCCAGGCGCCCTCCCGCATCCGCGACGCGTTCACCCTGGAGCTGCGCTGGGACGCGCCGCGCATGGCCGCCTGGAGCGCCGTGCGCAGCCTGGCCGACCTGCTGAACGGCATTCGCTTCGTGCCGGGGCTGCCCGAGGCGCAGTCGGACGAGGCGGAGATCATCGCGCAGGTGCGCAGCCTGGCCCGGCCGCCGGCCATCGGCCCGTGCGCCCAGGCCGCGGACATGCCCGCCGGATCGCCGCCCGGCGCGCTGCAGTTGCCTTGGGAGACGGCGCGGCAGGCGCTGGACCGCATCTTCGCCGTGTGGGTCACCGAGGTGCGGCCGGCCATCCACGGCCAGCCCGACCTGATCGAGCCCGGCAGCGACGCCGAGGTGGAGGCCGGCATTCTGCTGGCCTGCATAGACTTCGTGCCGGCTGCGGGGTTCAACCCTGCTAGCCCCAAGATTGACGCCGCAGAGGTAAGCGACGGCGGCCGGCCCTTCCTGCTGCACACGCAGCTGATCCAGGAGCTCCTGCTGCTGGGCGGCGGCCAGGCGGCGGCGAAGGCGCTGCGGGAGTTCGCCACCCTCCAGGTGCGCGACAGCCATACCGTCTGGGCCTGGCTGCACCACCCGGCGGCGGTGGAGGTCACAGGCGATCCCCTGGCCGCCTTCCGCCTCACCGCCAACGGCCGCGAGATCAAGCTGGCGCGGGTCGAGCCGCTGGCCGGCTTCGACAACGTAGCCGTGTTGACCACCGCGCCGGCCGCCGTGCACGCCCTGGCCGCCGGTGAGCGGTTGGCCCTAACTGTGGACCTGGCCGCGCTGCGGGAGGTGGGCGGCAGCCCCTTGCCCGACGTGCTGGCGGCCTCTCCCTACGACTACCTCGGCCGCACCGGCGATCAGGTCACGGTGTACGCCGCGGTGGAGCGCATCCTGCCCAGCCGCGACCTGGCCACGGTGCGAGCAGTGCGGCTGTCCACCGGCCAGACCGCCCTCAACCTCTGGTTCCACACCGATGCGCCCGTGCGCCTGCCCAAGGAGGTCCCGGTCACCCTGGGCCAGGGCGGACAGCGCGTGCTGTTTGCAGCGCAGCCGGTGGGCGGCCAGGGCGGGTTCGCCTTCCATTGGCAGTTGACGCCGCCGGCCGACGTTGCCGTTGGCCAGGCCGCGGCGCTGCTGTTGGCCTTCGACGCGCAGGCCGTGCGCGTGAGGACAGCGGCCACCACGCTGGCCGAGCTCATCGAGCGCGAGCACCTCTCCTTTCTGGGCTACGACGGCCGCCAGACGGTTTGGCTGTACTACCAGGTGGAGCTGCCCCCTGTGGTCGAGGCTCCCCCGGTGGTCATCCCCTGGGACGAGGTGTTCACCCGCATCGCCGCGCAGCTGCCGACCCAGCCCTTCGTGACCATTACGACGGTCATGCTGAACAGCGATCAGACGGTCTTCGAGCTGTGGTTCCATCTGGATCGGCGCTTCGACGCGGCCGAGGCGGTGGTGTTCATGGAACAGCAGATGCCGCCGCCGTTCCGGGTGTTCGGCGAGCGCGCCAACGGGCGGACCGCGCCGGGCGATCCCAAGCGCCCGCCCAGGCTGGTGGAGATCCCCCGGGAGCGCATCCTCATGACCGCCGTCCAGTCCAACGTCTACCGGGCCACCGTTCGCAGCGACGTGTGGAAGGAGTTCGGCTCGAACTACCTGCGCTTTGCGTTCCCGTTGGACCGGACCACCGTGATGGCCGGCGGCGCAGAGATGTCGCTGGGCGACTACATCAAGCAGACCGGTATCAAGTTCGAGGGCCACAACGGCGAGGACGCGGTGGTCGCCTTCCATCGGGTGCTGGCGACAGGAGGGATCGGATGAGCGCGCAGCTTCTGGAAGCCACCTTCGTTGACGGCCTGCGCATGCCGCACTACGCCAACGGCCGCTTGCTCAGCGCCGAGGATCTGCAGGCCGATCAGGCGGCGACGCTGACGCGGCTGAGCCGGCTGGGCCAGGCGACAGGCCACGGCGTGGTCGAAGGGCTGATGGCGGCGCAGGTCGGCAACACCGGCGTGCAGGTCACCGCCGGGCTGGGGGTCAACCGGGCAGGCCAGCTCGTCCGCCTGCCCGGCGCGGTGACGCTGAGCCTGGTCCCGGCCTCCGGCCCTGCGCCGGCCGTCCTCGATGCAGGCCTCTTCGCCGACTGCGCCGTGGCGCCGACCAACGGCGGCGGCAGCTCCTTGGCCGACGGCGCCTACCTGCTGACGGTCACGCCGGTGGCGCGGCTGGAGGGCCAGGCGCCGCTGAAGGCGACGCCTAGCGGCAGCCTGCCCGCCGGCTGTGCGGCCCGCTGGGAGGTGGAGGGCGCGCAGTTCAAGGCCATCAAGCTGGCGGCCTTCGGCGTGGGCGGCAGCGGCGCCACGGACAAGAACCGGCAGAACCGTCTGGCGCACTGGTGCTTTGGCAGCGACCACCTGCGCCGCCTGCCCCCCGACCCCTTCCGCTTCGGCGACGACTACGGCGGCCTGGCGACGGTGGCCGCGGCCGACCTCACCGAGTGCGACCTGCCCCTCGCCGTGTTCTACTGGCAAGGCGCCAAGGTCGCCTTCTTGGACCCTTGGGCGGTGCGCCGCCGCCTGGTCCAGCTCTTGCCCTCGGCCGACTGGCGCGGGGTGTTGTCCGACCGCCGCGTGGCCGACGCCGAGGCGCGCTTTCTGCAGTTCCAGGACCAGGTGAGCCGGCTGCTGGCCGCAGGCAACGTCGCTGCGCTCAAGGCCGCCGACCACTTTCGCTACCTGCCCCCCGTCGGCTACCTGCCCATCCGACCGCCCCAGTTCCTGGTGGAGCACCTGGTGAGCCACCTGCTGGAGCAGCTCAAGAAGACCAGGTTCACGGGCGTCGGCGGACCGCCGCTCGCCAGGGCAGGGCAGAGCGTCGTCAGGGCGGCGAAGCGGACCAACCCATGGGCCCTGGCCGCAGGCAGCGAAGCCTACGCGGCTCTCTTCAACAACCAGCCCCTGCTCGACACCCTGCTGGAAGCGCCAGGGACGGCCCTGCAGCCGACAGCCGACGCCCTCGTCGCCCAGCCCAAGGTGTCCGTCGAGGACCTTCTGCGCGCTCAGACGTTGGCCAGGCTGCCCAAGGCGGGGTTCGACCTGCAGACCTTCTTCGGCGCGGCCATGCCGGATGCCGTCCATCTGATTGACGGCGAGTCGGTGGACTTTTACCTGCAGCGGGCGTGGTTCGACGAGGCGATTGACCTAGCGGCTAGCCCTCGCTTCGACGTGTACCTGGTGCAGGACGTGTGGCTGCGGCTGGTGGGCGCGGCGCTGCTGCAGGCCATGGACGTGGTGCTGGCCGGTCGCACTGCCGGCGCGCGGCAGGCGGCCAAGGCGCAGTTGGCGGCGCTGCTGCCGCCGGCGGTTCCGGGCGTGGCCGACGTGCCCTACGCGGTGTTCGTCAAGCAGGTGCGGCCTAAGGTGGCCGTGCCGGTGAGGAAGCCGACCGCGCCGCCGCCGGGCATCACCGGCAACGTGGCCATCTGGCACGGCTTCGATGCGGCCGGCGCCGAGGCCAAGGTGCTGCAGTCCTTCGCGGCGCAGGTGCAACGGGACAACCCAGGCCTCCAGCTCACCCTGCAGGCCGTGCCGGGCGAGAGCCTGGACCAGCAGCTGCGTCGCGCCGTGGCTGCCGACAACGCGCCCGACCTGGTGCTGTGGCGCGACCAGTTCCTGGCCGAGTGGATCCAGGGCGGCGTGGTGCAGCCGCTGACCGGTTTGGCCAGCCTGCATCCCAGCACGCTGCCGGCGGCTCAGCAGGCCGTGACCCGGGGCAGGGCGCTGTACGGCCTTCCCCTGGCCCTGGAGACCGTGGCGCTGCACCTGAACGGAAAGCTTTTCCAGGAGCTAGCTCTCGCGCCGCCCAAGACGGTGGACGAGCTGGTGGCCGTGGTGCAGCAACTGGCCAGGCGGCAATTCCCGGCCTTGTTGCCCGCCTCGTTGCTGTTCCTATACGGGCTGTTCGTGGCCGAGGGCGGCCCCCTGCGGGACGAGAGGGGGCGGTGCAACTTCGAGGCGTTCACGGCCGGCTTCGAGCTGGTGCAGCGGCTGGTGCGCAACGGCGCAACGTTCGTGGACTACGAGCAGGCTGCGCAGTCGTTTCGCGGTCAAAAAAGCGCGCTGACCCTCGATGGCCCGTGGGCGCTGGCCCAGAACCAGCAAGACCTGGGAGGCAGCCTGCTGATCACCCCCTTGCCCCCCGGCGCGGTGGGCCCGGCGCGGCCGCTGGCCTTCGCCTATGCCTTCTACCTAGTGACGGGCAGCCAGAACCAGGCTGTCGCGGCCCAGACGGCGGAGCTGTTGGCCTCGGCCGAGGTGCAGAAGGCATTGGCCAGGGATGCCCAGCGCGTTCCGGCGCGCGCCGACGCAGCCGTGAACGATCCACACATGGCCGTGTTCGTGCAGGCGGCGACTACAGCCCACGCCCTGCCCGCCTTCCCCGGTCTGTTCGCCTGGCTGGACCCCCTCGACCGCGTGATCGCCCAGGTGGTGGACGGCCTGGCGCCCGACGCCGCGGCCAAGATGGCCTGTGAGATCATCTCCGGCTAATGTTGCACGGCACAGCGGTGATCATGGACCCGACGACGCGCCATCGGATCGAACGCCTTGTTGTGCGCTGCCAGGAGCCGGCGGCGGCCACGCCGGCCGTGCGGCTGCGCGCTGAGCGCCACCTGGCCGGAGTGGATTGGCAACTGCCGGGCCTGCCGCCGGCTGCGGTGCTGGTGTTGCGCCGGGTCAGCGGTCCCGCGCTGTCAGCGGAGCGTCCCTGGCCGTCTCCGGACTGGCGGGAGCGGGTGCAGCGCCAGATGGCCGACCTGGCTCGCCGCGCGGCGCAACCGGCCCAGGCGGCGGTGTCGCCCGCCGCGCCGGCCATCCTGTTCAGCGACGAGGCTGAGCTGCTGGCCTGCCTGACGGCCGACGTGCTGGCCGGGCGGGCGACGGGGCGCTGGTACTGGCGGGCGGTGTGGCCAGCCCTGCCGGCCCGGCCTGCCGAGGCGCTGGCGCACGCGTGGAGCAGCCGCCCGGCCGCGCTGCCCGCAGGCCTGGGTATGCTGTCGGTCTGGGACGCTGCGCGCGCGGTCGCCCTGCTCGACCGTCGCGGGGTGAGCCAGGTGGTGCGAGCGCTGCACGGGTGCTTCGCCTTGCCGGACGCCGCCCTGCGGGTGCAGGCCGAAGAGAACCCAGCGCCACCGGAACAGCCGCCCGCAGCCAGGGCGCCGTGGCATCGGTGGTTTCCGGAGGCGGCGGTCGCCGGCCTGTCGCCCCAGGCGCATTACTTGCTGGGCCTGGCCGCTGCGTTGCGCTGTGCACCCACTCAGGCCCGTACCCCAGCCTTCGCAGCCGCCGCAGCCGAGTGGCTGCAGTCCGCCCTGGCCGCGGAGCGCTTATGGCCCGGTCCGCCCGGGGCGTTGACTGCGATCTCGCCATCCGGCGTGCCGCCGCCGATGCCAGGAGCCAGCCGTGCGACAGGACGTATCCCTTCTCAGGGGCCGACGGCAGTCGTGGGCAGCTCCTATGGTGTGCAGGAGGCTACGGACGCGCTTGGCCAGACACCGGCCGCTTTCCGAGATGCCGCGGCCGACCGGCGTCCAGGGCGCCTGGCGTCGGTCGGCGAGCACGCAGGCCAGGCCTTGGCGGAGGCGGCGCGCGAGACCACACGCGGCAGCCTGGCGGCAGTGCATCGGCCGCAGGCTACCGATGACGCCAGCCCGGCCGCGGACGCCCTGCTTGAAACGCCTCCGCCGGAAGCGGCCGATCCCCCGGCCTTGCCCGACTGGCCGGGCCGGTGGACGTTCACCGGCCTGGGCGGCGTGCTGTACCTGATCAACCTGTTGTTGCGCCTGGACCTGCCTGACGGCTGGAATGACCCGGCCCTGGCGGAACACGTCGGCGGCTGGGCGCTGTTGGAGGCGTTGGCGCAGGCGCTCGCTCAGGGTTGCCAGCCTTTCGAAGGTCGCCAACCTTCTCTCGCCGAGGACCCGTTGTGGGCCGCCTTGGCCGCGCTCGACGGCCGGCCAGTGGGCGCGGCCATCGGCGCCGATCTGCCGCAGCCTGTGGCCTTCCGCCTCCCGGCGACCTGGCTGCGGCGCTATGGCCCGGCGGAGCCGCGCTGGCTGGCCGCCGCCGTCGCCGATCGGCTCGTGGTGTGGGACGCCGCCGACGGCCAGGGCGGCTACGTGGTGGCCGACGTGCCCCTCGGCGATCGCGGGCTGGCCGAGGCCGCCGCTGCCGAGGCGGCGCGCTACGCCGCAGCTGGCGTCGCCGCCCGGTGGGAGGTGGTGGCTGAGCCGCCGGCCCTGTCGCCCCTCGACCCAGGTGTCGCGGTGCTGCTCGGCCCGGGCCTGGCCTGGCTGCTACAGCGGCTGCTCGGTTTCTTGCGCTGCTGGCTAGCTCGGGCGCTGCTATGCCCACCGGCGGAGCTGGACGTTCGCTTGGCCGAGCTGCTGGCCGTGGAGGGCCGCGTGCTGGTCAGCCGGACGCACGTGGACCTCTTCTTGTCCATGGACCGCATTGACCTCGGCGCCCGCCGCGCCGGCCTGGACCGCAACCCCGGCTGGGCGCCCAACCTGGGCCGCATCGTGAGCTTTCACTTCGTCTAGGCCGAGGGACTGCCGGTCCTCAGGAGTGGAGGCCGGACGGTTCTCGACGGGACCTTCAGCCTTGCGCCCGTCAAGGAGCACCTTCCTTATGACAGAGAACAGCCTTCACCGCGCTGTGGCCGACTTCCGCCTGCACGTCTACGCCGTGATTGCGCGCGTCCTGGCCCACCTGGAGCGCATGGCCGGCGCCACCGAGACCCCCGTGGACTGGCTGCAGGCCTTTCCCTTCCTCGCTGCCTACCGTTCGCTCCTGGCCCAACACGAGCCGGCCGACCTCCCGCCCGACCTGGCCTGGGCGTGGTGGGACTTGCAGGTCGCTGCCGGCGGCGCACAGGCCCAACCCGATGGCCATCTACCGCTGCGGGCGCTGCGCAGCGAGCGGGGCCTCAGCGACGACGACGTGCGCTTCCTGATCGGCGCCGGCCTGGTGGAGGAGGATATCCGCTTCGGCGCGCTCTTCGCGGCCTTGCAGGAGCCGCTGCCGGCGCGGCGGCCGTGCGTGGGCCTGTTGGGCTGGCTGTTGAGCCGGCCCGACGGGGAGTCGCTGGATGCGTGGGCCATCAGTCAGCGACTTTTGGAGCATGGCTTGTTGACCGTGGACGCCGACCGCCGCGGTGACCCGCGCTCCGAGTGGGTGGTGCAGGTGCCGCCCGCCCTGTGGGACGCGCTGCAGGGTCGAGTCGTGGAGCAGCCGGCCCCCGGCGTGGTTCGCCAGTCGCAGCGGAGCTTCCCGCCCGTGGAGGAGCTGATCCTACCGCCGGCTCTGCAGGCCCGGGTCGCCCGCCTGCCGGAGCTGCTGCGCGGTGGCCACATCACCGCCCTGGTGGTGCGGGGCATGAACGGCAGCGGCCGGCGCACCCTCCTCGGCAGCGTGGCCCGCAGCTTGGGCTGCGACGTGCTGCTGTGGCGTGGAGACAAGCCGGAGAGGCCGGACGACGAGGGATGGCGACTGCTAGGGCCGCTGGCAACGCTCACCGGCAGCGTGCCGGTGCTGCGCTGCGACCCTGCGCCGGGCGAGAGCCTCGACCTGCCGCGGCTGACCGGCTACCGTGGACCGGTGGGCATCGCCCTGGGCCGCAGCGGCGGGCTGCGCGGGCCGCTGGTGGAGCACTCGCTGAGCCTAACCCTGCCGCCGCCCGACCGGGACGCGCGGCGCCGCTTCTGGCAGGCCACCGGCGTTCCCATGGCCGAGGGCACACTGGAGGAGGTGGCCGGTCGCTTCTTG
>JANWYQ010000013.1 GCA_025055015.1 Caldilineales bacterium | reverse complement strand
CTGTGCTGGAGGTGCGATGGGTCGTCAGTCCGGTCATCGTTCCACTTCCTGGCGGCCTATCCCGATCACCGCGGCGCGGGCTCCTGCGGCGGCCGTCTCGCATCGCGTCACAACAAGGTCGCGTCGGCTAACTCGGCGGCGAGTATAGCACAGCGGAGGAATTTTGTCAAAAATGGTTGTGAAAATTGATGAAACGGCCGTTGCCTCCGGCCTCAGCCGTCGGACGACGCCGAGCGTCGTTTGTCGCTCCTCTGCCCCCTCAGGTACAATGCGCCCCCGGTACGGCAACTCTTCCATGTTCAGGAGGTAGCGCTTCATGACCGACCGAGTGGGCTTCATCGGCCTCGGCATCATGGGCCGCAGCATGGCAGCCAACATCCTGCGCGCCGGCTTCCCGCTCACCGTGTGGAACCGCACGGCCGAGCGCACCGCGCCTCTGGCCGCCGCCGGCGCTCAGGTAGCCGCCAACCCCGCCGAGCTGGCCGCCGCCAGCGACATCGTCATCACCTGCGTCAGCGACACGCCGGACGTGGAGGAGGTGATCCTGGGCCCCCAAGGGGTCATCCACGGCGCCCGGCCCGGCAGCCTGGTGGTTGACATGAGCACCATCAGCCCGGAGGCCACCCGGCGGATCGCGGCCGCGCTGGCCGAGCGCGGGGTGGACATGTTGGACGCGCCGGTCAGCGGCGGCAGCGAGGGCGCGGCCAAGGGCACCCTCAGCATCATGGTGGGCGGCAAGGCGGAGGCGTTGCAGCGCGCGCTGCCGGTGCTGCGGGCCCTGGGCCAGCGCATCACCCACGTGGGTGACCACGGCGCCGGCCAGACGGTCAAGCTGGTGAACCAGGTGATCGTGGTGGGCAACTGCCTGGCCATGTGCGAAGGGCTGCTGTTGGCCCAGGCGGGCGGCGTGGACCTGCACAAGGCGCTGGAGGCGGTCAGCGCGGGCGCGGCGGGCAGCTGGATGCTCAGCCAGCGGGGGCCGCAGATCCTGGCCCGCGACTGGCGGCCCGGCTTCACCGTCGCCCTGCAGCAGAAGGACCTGCGCCTGGTGCTGGAGGCGGCTGACCAGCTCGGCGTGCCCCTGCCCGGCACCAGCCTGATCTTCCAGCTGTACCGCACCCTGGAGGCCAGGGGCCTGGGCGGCGACGGCAACCATGCCCTGATCAAGGCGCTGGAGGCGCTGGCCGGCTTCGAGGTCGGCGCCGGTCGGGCCTCGGGCGGGGACAGGGCCCCATGACAATCCATCGCGCAGCTGAGCCTCTTGGTGGCAAGGCTCATCAAAGCCGTTCCCCTCGGGAAGTTCTATGACACCCTCATCGTCCAAAGGACAAGGACCGGTGCAGCCGGGCCAGCCGGCGCCCCCGTTTAAGCTGACGGCTGTGAAAAGCGGCCGTGAGGTGAGCCCCAAGGACTGCGCCGGCTACGTGCTCGGCCTGATCTTCCACGGCCGCGAGACGGCCGACGCCGTGACAGCGGTGCAGCGCGCCGTGCGCACCGCGCACCCCGACCCGTCGGTGACCCTGGCCAGCGTGGTGGACCTGAGCGCAGTGCCTCGCCTCCTGCGCGCCGCGGCCCGACCCATCCTGGAGCAGATCTACGACCAGGCCGCCCAGCAGATCCCCAAGGGGCTGGACCCCGCCGACTACGTCTTCCTGCTGCCCGACTGGGACGGCAGCGTCACCCGGGCCTTCGGCGTGCGCAACCAGGACAAGATGGCTGCCATTGTAGTGATTGACCGCCAGGGGATCGTGGTGGGCGCCTACCAGGGGCCGGAGCCGGGCCAGGCTGCCCTGGCGCTGGTGGAGCAGGCGCTGGCCCGCGGCTGAGCCCTCACTCCGTCGCCCGCCGACGGCGATAGCGGCCGGTCACCCGCTCCAGCTCGGCCATCTGCTCGGCCGTCAGGAAGGAGCAGGTGCCCGCGGCGGCGTAGGCCTGGAGCACGCTGTAGGCTGCGTCCTCCACCAGCAGGGCGTGCACCAGGGCTTCGTCGGTGCTGGCCGCGATCAGCACCAGGCCGTGGTTGCGCAGCAGCACCGCGTCGCTGTCGCCGCTCAGGGCCTGGGCTACGGCGTCGGCTAGAGCCTGGGTGGTGGGGGTGATGTAGGGCAGCAGCGGCACCTCCGGCCCCACGGCCAGGTAGAGGTCGGGGGTCAGCGCGGGCAGGGACAGCCCCGCCGCAGCCAGGGCGATGCAGTTGGGAGGGTGGACGTGGAACACGGTGGCCGCGTCGGGCCGGGTGCGGTAGCACGCCAGGTGCATGGCGTGCTCGCTGGACGCGCGCTGAAGTTGCCACGTGTTGGGGCCGTAAATCTTCAGGGGCACGAAGTCGCCGGCGCTCAGGCGGTCCAGCCGCGCGCCCGTGGGGGTGATGTAGCACAGGTCCTCCCAGCGCAGGCTGAGGTTGCCGCCCGACCCGCGCACCAGCCCGTGTTCCACCAGCTTGCGGCCGGCCGCGGCCAGGTTCACCAGGCGCGACTCGAGGCTCATGAGGGCTATCCCTCCAGGCTGGCGCCGTAGAAGGCGGCGATGGCCGACGCGATCTGCACCTGCTGCTCGGCCGTCAGCTCCGGGTACATGGGGAGGGAGAGCACCTCCCGCGCCGCAGCCTCGCTGTGGGGCAAGGAGCCCTCGGCCAGCCCCAGGTCGGCGTAGAGCTTCTGACGGTGCAGGGGCAGGGGGTAGTAGATCATGGTGCCGATGCCCTGGCGCTGCAGGTGCTCAACCAGAGCGTCCCGCTGTGGCGCGCGGATGGTGTACTGGTGGTAGACGTGGCGCACGTCGGGCCGCACGTAGGGGGTGGTGACGGGCAGGTCGGCCAGCAGCGCGTCGTAGCGCCGGGCGATCTGCCGCCGGGCCTCCTGCCAGCGCTCCAGGTGGCGCAGCTTGACCCGCAGGATGGCGGCCTGCACTGTGTCCAGCCGGCTGTTGAAGCCCACCACGTCGTGGTAGTACTTGGTCTTGCCGCCCTGGCGACGCAAAACGTCCACCCGCTCCGCCAGCGCGGGGTCGTTGGTGACCACCATGCCGGCGTCGCCGTAGGCGCCCAGGTTCTTGGTAGGGTAGAAGCTGAGGCAGCCGCAGAGGCCCATGCTGCCGGCGCGGCGGCCCTTGTACTCGGCGCCGATGGCCTGCGCCGCGTCCTCGATCACGGCCAGGCCGTAGCGCTCGGCGATCTCTAGGATGGGGTCCATGTCGGCCGGTTGGCCATAGAGGTGCACCGGCACGATGGCCTTGGTGCGGGGGGTGACGGCCGCGGCCACTGCCTCGGGGTCCAGGTTGTAGGTCGGGGGGTCAATGTCCACGAACACCGGCGTGGCGCCGCTGCGGCTGATGGTGTTGGCTGTGGCTACGAAGGTAAAGGGGGTGGTGATCACCTCATCGCCGGGGCCGATGCCCAGCGCGGCGAAGCAGAGGCGCAGCGCGTCGGTGCCCGAGGCCACGCCCACGCCGTAGGCGCAGCCGCAGTAAGCGGCCACCTCCTCCTCCAGCGCCCGGACGTCGGGGCCCAGGACGAAGTTGCCGCTCTCCAGCACGGCGTCCAGCGCCTGGTGGATCTCCTCGCGCAGCGCAGTGTACTGCGCCTTTAGGTCCAGAATTGGGATCATGGGTTGTCTCCTAGTTGGTCGCTGCGGCCGGACGGGAGGTCTTCTCGATCGTGGAGCGGGAGGCCGTGCCGCGATGAAACTGGTGCGGCAATAGGGCCGCTCAGCTTCCCTTCGTCTCCACGTCTCCCTGGCTTCCTTTCTCTCCCTCTTCTCCCTCTCGCCCTTCCTTCACCACCATCTCCTCGTCCGGCACCGGCCGCACCGGCCGCGCCGGCATGCCCATCACCAGCGTCGCCGGGGGAACGGAGCGGGTCACCACGGCCGCCGCGGCCACGAAGGCCTCGGCGCCCACCTCCACGCGCGGCAGCAGGGTCACGTTGGCGCCCACGCGCGCGCCGCGGCGCACCACCGGCCCGCCGCGCAGGGCGAAGCGCCGCTCGGTGCGCCCCATGAAGTTGTCGTTGGTGGTCACCACGCAGGGCGCAATGAAGCAGTCCTCCTCGACCGTGGTCCAGGCGGTGATGTAGGCGCCGGTCTGCACCTTGGTGCGAGGGCCGATGCGCACGGCGTTCTCCACGGTCACGTGGCTGCCGATCACGGCTCGGTCGCCGATCACGGCCTCCTCGCGCACGAAGGCCAGGTCGCCGATGAAGCAGTCGGCGCCGATGGTGGCGCCGGCGTAGATCACCGCGCCTGCGCCGACGCTGGTGCGGTCGCCCACGGTCAGGGGGGGCAGGTCGGCGGCCACGGCGACGGTGCTGGCCGCCGCCGGCCGGGGACGGCGCCCCAGCACGGCGTGCGCCTCCACCCGACAGCCTGCGCCCAGCTGCGTGCCACCGTGGATCACCGCGTGGTGCTCGACGGCGCAGCCGGGGCCCAGCCGTGCCCCTGCCTCCACCACCGCAAAGTGGCCCACGGTGCAGCCCTCGCCGAGCTCCGCCGTGGGGTCCACAAAGGCCAGCGGCGAGATGCCCCGGCCCGCTGGGGTCGCATGGGTCATGGACGGTCCTCCTGGTTCAGCGCCACCGGCGCGCCGCCCTGCTCCAGGGAGCGCTGGCCCGCCTCCAGCACCCGCAACACCTGCAAGCCGCTGCGGCCGTCGCTGAGGGGCGTTTGGCGAGTGGCGACGCAGTGCGCGAAGTGCTGGCACTCCAGCCGCAGCGGCTCGCGCATGTCCACGCGCGGGATGTAGATGTCGCCGAAGCGCAGGCTGAGCACGTCGCCGTAGCTTTGGTAGTCCGGCGGCGGGGGGTTGACCCCCTTGTCGTAGATGCGGAGCTTCTCGGTGGCCTCCACGTCGTCGAACACGGCCATCTTCTGGCTGCCCACCACGGTGATCCGGCGCACCTTGTGGGGGTCGAGCCAGCTCACGTGGACGTGGGCCGCGCGGCCGCTGGCGAAGCGCAGGGTGAGGAAGACGGTGTCGGGGATGCCGGGCTGCAGGTAGGTCAGCCCCTGGGCCGCCACCTGGACCGGCTCCTCGCCCAGCAGGTACAGGACCACCGAGATGTCGTGGGGCGCCAGGCTCCACATGGCGTTCTCGCTGCGCCGCACCTGGCCCAGGTTTAGCCGGCTGGTGTGGATGTAGTACACCTGGCCCAGCTCGCCGGCGTCCACCATCTGCTTCAGCCGGGCCACCGCCGGGTGGTACAGGAGCAGATGGCCCACCATCAGCACCCGGCGGCCTGCCTCGGCCAGCGCCACCAGCTCCTGGCCGTGGGCCGTGGTGAGGGCCAGGGGCTTCTCCACGAACACGTCGCGGCCGCTGAGCAGCGCGTCCCGGGACAGCTCGTAGTGGGCAGCCGACGGCGCGGTCACCACCACCGCCTGCACCTCGGGGTCGTCCAGCAGGCGGCGATAGTCGTTGGTGGTCTGTAGGCCGGGGTACTGGACAGCCGCGTGGCGCAGCGCGTCCTCGTCCACGTCGCAGCAGACCTTCACCCGCACATCGGGCAAGGCCATCAGGTTGCGCAGCACGTTGGGACCCCACTGGCCCAGCCCCACCTGGCCCACGGTGATCACGGCTGCTCGCCCTCCTCCTCGGCCTCGGCGCCGGCGTTGCGCAGCAGGGCCTGGATGCGGGACACCACCAGGTCCAGGGCCACGGTGTTGAGCCCCCCTTCGGGGATGATCACGTCGGCGTAGCGCTTGGTGGGCTCTACGAACTCCATGTGCATGGGTCGCACGGTGGTGAGGTATTGCTCGATCACCGACTCCAGCGAGCGGCCCCGCTCCTTCATGTCGCGCGTCAGCCGGCGGATGAAGCGGATGTCGGGGTCGGTGTCCACGTAGATCTTCACGTCGAACAGGGCGCGCAGGGCTGGCTCGGCGAAGATCAGGATCCCCTCCACCAGGATCACCGGCTCAGGGGTGACCCGCCGGGTCTCAGGGCTGCGGGTGTGGGTGCGGTAGTCGTAGATGGGGATGTCCACGGCGCGGCCGGCGCGCAGCATCTGCAGGTGCTTGACCAACAGGGGCGTGTCCAGCGCGTCGGGATGGTCGAAGTTGAGCCGGGCGCGGGCGTCCAGGGGCAGGTTGGCCGCGTCGTGGTAGTAGGAGTCGTGCTGGATGAAGGCAATGCGGTTCCAGCCCACCCGCTCCAAGATGGCCTTGGCCACGGTGGTCTTGCCGGAGCCGGTGCCGCCGGCCACGCCGATGATCAGCGGCGGCCTGCGGCGGAGGGGAGAGGGAGTGTCGGCCATAGGGGGTGCTCACCAAGCAAAGCAAGAGCTATGGGCTGAGCGGCTGGCCGTCGCCGTAGGTGGCGGCCCAGGCGTTCAGCCACCGGGCGCCTTGCCGCCACAGGGGAGAGGCCGCTAGCCGCGCGGTCACGGCCGTCCCGCGGCGCGCCTCGCGCAGATGGACGTAGAGGCGACCGGTAGGGCGCAGCAGGGCCAAGAGGACGCCGGCGGCCGCAGCCAGGCCGGCCGCGGCCAGCAGGGGGCGGCCCGGCGCGTGGCTGGCCCGCGCCACCAGGTACTGGCCGCTGCGCAGGTCGTAGCGGTCCTGGCCCAGGGCCAGGCTGGCGCCGCCCTCCACGAACTCGTTGAACAGCAGGGTGCGCTGGTCGCCCTGAAAGGCCTGCACCAGAAAGGTGGGGCCGGCAAACCCGCGCTCCGGCAGGGCAGGGAAGGCCACCACGCTGAACACCACCTGCCGCGCCGGCGCCAGGAAGGAACGCTCGGCGCGCGGCTGGTCAAACACCAGGGTGACGGCGGTCTGGTCGGGGCCCGGCTGGTCCAACAGGCGCAGGGCCAGCGCCGCGCCGTCTGCGGTCTGCGCGGAGGCGGTGAGGGTTTGGCCCTGGCCGGTGACCTGCAGGACCATGCCTGGCAGACGCGCTCGGCCCTGGGGCGTGAACGCTGCAGCGCTCGTCCGCCCGTCGCCGGTCTGCAAGGTGACGGTGTGGACGCCGTCCGCGCTTTCCGTGAGGGTGAGGACCTGCGTGCCGTCGCGCTGCAAGGCCACCGGCCGTCCCGGCACCAACACCAGCCCCCCCTCCTGCCAGCCGAACGCGTAGTCGAGCCACAGCGCAGCCAGGGCCAGCAGGGCGGCCCCGTACAAGAGCGGCCCCGCCCACAGGCCGACGCGGGAGCGCTCGGCCACGATGTGCCCCTCGCCGGCGTTGTGGGCCGTGGTCACCCACCAGCCCTCCTGCTGGAGGCTCTCGGCGATCTCGGCCAGGGCCGCCGGCAGGGGAGAGGGCGCGGCAAAGGCGCTTTGCAGCGGCCAGCGCCGAGCCTCGGCGGCCGCCGTGGCCGGGACAGGCTGGGCCAGGCGGCCGAGCGCCTCCACCAAGCGCAGTAGCAGCACGAACGCTAGCAGCCCCAAGAGCCCGCGCAGCCACCAGCTGTCCCGCAGGTCGAAGAGGCCGGCGCGGCGCATCCCGCCGCCCAAGGGCCCGAAGCGGCTGCTGGTCTCGGCCAGCCAGCGCTCGGCAGCCTCCGAGCGGCCTAGCTCGGCGGGCAGCTGGGGAAGGAGGACGGCCAACAGCACGGCGGCAGCCAGCAGCGCCAACAACGCCCACAGCAGGCGGACGTCGGTCATCAGCCGCCACAGCCGATCTATGGGGTGTGCGCGAGGGGCGGGGAAGGCGCTGTCCAAGGCAACCTCCGGCCACAGTGCAAACAAAAGCCCTAACCCGGAATGGGCCAGGGCTTTGCTCGGCAAGGGCGCCTCGCCCGGTCGAAACAACGCCGGGGAAGCTGTGAGCCACCCGTCGGAATCGAACCGACGACCGGCGCATTACGAGTGCGCTGCTCTACCGACTGAGCTAGGGTGGCAAGGCGCTGGAGGCGAGGTCCAGCGAAACGCATTATAGCCGTGGAGGGCGGGAATGCCAAATGAGGCCGAGGCAACCCCGCTGCGCTCAGTTGACGCGGGTCACGTACTCGCCGGTGCGGGTGTCTACCCGGATGATGTCGCCGATCTCCACGAACAGGGGTACCTGCACCTTGAGGCCAGTCTCGGTCTCGGCCAGCTTCATGGCGCCGGTGGCGGTGTCGCCGGCAAAGCCCGGCTCGGTGTAGGTCACCTCCAGGTCCACGGTGGTGGGCAGCTCGATGTCCAGCGGCTCGCCCTGGTAGCTGACGATCTCCAGGGTCATGCCCTCCTTGAGGTAGTTCACGGCATCGCCCAGCACCGCCTTGCTGAGCACCGGCTGTTCGTAGGTCTCCACGTCCATGAAGGTGTACAGGTCGCCGTCGTTGTACAGGTATTGGACCGTGGCGTGGTCCAGGCGGACGTCCTGCACCTTGTTGCCGGAGGGGAAGGTGCGCTCGATGATGGCCCCGGAGCGCAGGTCGCGGGCTTTGATGCGGATGGTGGCGTTGCCCCGTCCGGCCTTGATGTGCTCGTAGCTCAGCACTCGGTAGATGGAGTTGTCCAGCTCAAAGGTCACGCCCTTGCGCAAATCTTGAACGCCGATCATAACAGGTTGGGTCTCCTATGTCTGTCTCTGTGCACAGGTGTTATCGCTGCGCCGTCCCGGATTATATGTGACAGACGAAGCTAAGTCAAGGCGAGGGCGGCGCACACACTGGCCCGCTGGTCTCTAGCGTTGGCGCCGGCTAGGTTCCGGCTCGCGCGAGCGAGGCAGCGGGATGTATTCGACCGAGGGCCGACGCTGGGCCGTTTGCGGGTAGAGAGCCATCAGCCGATAGATGTCCTCCGGCATATCCGTGCTCACCTTCAGGCCCATCGCGCGGGCTTCGGAGACGGTGATCGGGTAGTCGTGGGTCCAGGTGCCGGCGGTCAGCAACGTCGCCAGCCGCTCCGCTTCCTCGGGCGCCATCTTGTCCCGCAGCAGATGGGTCACGGTGGCCTTGACCTGGCGCAGGGCCTTCTCGGCGATGTCGGCCATGATGATCGTGTCGTCGTCTACCTCGTTGATGGGCTTGCGCTCCAGCACCTTGAGAATGGAAGCCGCCGGGTGCTGGCCCAGCTGCGGATCCACCGGTCCCAGCACGGCGTTCTCGTCCATGACGATGTTGTCGGCAGCCAGGGCAATGAGGGTGCCGCCGGACATGGCGTAATGGGGAACGAAGACGCTCACCGGCGCCGGATGGCGTTGCAGGGCATAGGCGATCTGCTCCGCCGCCAACACCAGCCCGCCCGGCGTGTGCAGCACCAGGTCAATGGGAACCTCTTTGTCGGTCATCTTGATGGCCCGCAACACGGCCTCGGAGTCCTCGATGGTAATGTAGCGCACCAGCGGGAAGCCCAACAGGCTGAGGGTCTCTTGGCGATGGATGAGGACGATGACGCGGCTGTTGCGTTGCTTTTCCAGCCGCTCTAGCAGGCGCAGCCGCTCCATCTCCAGCATCTTCTGCCGGATAATAGGCTGCAGCGAGGAGATGATCAGAAACAGCCAGAGAAACGCAAGGAAATCCATAGCCTGTCACCGCTTGGAAGATCAGATGGGATTGTCCGTCCCGGCCGTCGCCGGTCTCAACCGACGACGTTACAGGACGGGCAAGGAATGGACCGGTTCACCAGGGAAAGTACTCGTCCACGTAGCTGCGGCGAACATAGCGCCGAAGCTGGAGCATAGGCGCCAACACCAGGCCGGCCACGAAGCCGCCCACGTGAGCCCACCAGGCCACCCCGCCCAAAGTCTGCGCGCCGACGACGATGCTCAGCATGCCGTTGAGCAGCTGGGAGACGAACCAGAAGCCCAGGTAGACCACAGCCGGCACCTCGACGAACCACGGCCAGAAGAACAGCGGCACCAGGGTGATGACCCGGGCCGTGGGAAAGAAGAGCAGATAGGCTGCCAGGACCCCGCTGATCGCGCCGCTCGCGCCGATAGCCGGGATGGTCGAGGTGGAATTGAAGAGGATGTGGACGCCTCCTGCTGCCAGACCGCACGCCAGGTACAGAAACAGATAGCGACCGCTGCCTAGGCGGTCCTCGACGTTGTCGCCGAAGATGTACAACGCCAAGACGTTGCTAAACAGGTGGGCCCAGCCGCCGTGAAGGAACATGGAGGTGACCAGGGTCATCCAGCCCAGAGGGTGGTCTCCTGCCAACAAGCGCGCCGGCACGACGCCGAACCGGAGCGCGATGCGTTCCGCCCCGCTTCCGGCTGCGATCATGAGCGAAAAGACGAGAACGTTGACGACGATCAGCCCCCACGTGACCAGGGGGAGCGACCGTGAACGCACCGTATCCTGAATAGGGATCAAGGCAACACCTAAGCGACAACGGGGATCCAAGATCCCTGGACTGCGCAAGGGCGCCCGCCGAACGCTCGCAGCCCCGGCCTCTGGGGCTCGAGGCGTTCGGGCCTTGGCGACGATTTTGCTTTCGTGGGTGACGCTCTCACTGCTCCAGCCAAGCGCGCGCCGCGGCGGCGAGCGCGCTCAGCGGCGCGCGCTGCACCGTGCACTCCGGCAGGGACTCCAGGAACAGCCGCCCATAGGCCTTGGTCAGCACCCGGTTGTCCAGGATCACGCAGATGCCGCGATCTGTCTGGCTGCGGATCAAGCGGCCGAAGCCCTGGCGGAAGCGCAGGATGGCGTCGGGCACCGAGTACTGGTAGAAGGGGTCGTCGAAGGTCTCGGCGCGGGCGGCCACCACCGGGTCGGTGGGCACGGCGAAGGGCAGCTTGGCGATCACCAGCCCACTGAGGGCCTCGCCGACCACGTCCACCCCCTCCCAGAAGCTGCGGGTGCCTAGCAGCACCGAGCGGGCGTTGGCGCGGAAGTTCTCCAACAGCTGCCGTCGGCTGCCTCCCTCTCCCTGCTGGTACACGGCGATGCCGGCGGCCTGGAGCTGGCGGCTGACCGCTTCCGCCGTGCGCCGCAGGTGCTCGTTGGAGGTGAACAGGGCCATGGTGCGGCCGCCCAGCGCCTTGGCCAGCTCGCAGATGGCGGCCTCCACCTGGGCCTGGAAGGCAGGGCTGTTGGGATCGCCCAGGTCGGTGGGGATGAACACCAGGGTGGAGCGCTTGTAGTCGAAGGGAGAGCCGACGGTCACGGTGTTCGCGTCGAACGCGTGCAGCCGTTCCTGGATGTAGTCGTAGCTGTTGCCGGTGCGCAGGGTGGCCGAGGTGAGGATGACGTTCTCCTTCTGGTGGAAGAGGTGCTTCTCCACCAGCGGGCCGATGTGAAGGGGCGCCGAGTGGATGGAGACGCGCGGGGGCGCGCCGATCGCCTCCACCCAGTAGATGATCTCCCGGTCCGGATGGAGGATGGCTGCATCTATCTGGCCGTGGACGGCGGCGACCTGGTCGGCAAGGCTGGGAAGGTCGGCCAGCAGGTCGTCGGGCACTTTCACGTCGGCGTCGGCCAGCTCCTGCAGGCCTTGTCCCAGCTTGGCCAGGAGCTCCGCCAGGTCGGCCAACGGCAAGCCGGCCTCGTCCCACGCCGTCTCCACCGCCGACCAGGCCGGCTGGCTGCGCGCCTTGCTGTCCAGCCGCACCCGCAGGCTGTAGGCGGAGACGCCCCCGCGGCGCAGGTCCAGCGCAACGGTCAGGGCTGCGAAGAAGCGACGCAGCGCCTCTCGCGCCTGCTCGCAGCGCTGCGCGGCCCGACGCACCGGGGGCTCCAGCGCCTGGCGCACCTGTGGCGAGAGGCCGGCGGCCCAGACCTGCAGGTGCATCAGCACCCCCGGACGGCCCTCGCCGCCCTCCGGGTGGATGTCGCGCAGCAGGCGCTCCAGGTCTTCCTCGGAGGTCTGAAAGCCGAGCTGGCTGGTGGTGGCTTCCTCCAGGTGGTGGGCCTCGTCCACGATCAGGTGGCGATAGTCGGGCAGCACCCGGTTGGCCGTGGCCACGTCCGACAGCAGCAGGGCGTGGTTGACCACGATCAGGTGCGCGGCCTCGGCCTCCTGATGCCGGCGGTAGAAGAAGCAGCGGCCGCGGCCCTTGGTCTCGCAGCGCTCTGTGGTGCAGACGCCGCTCTCGCTGGCCAGCCGGGCCCACACCGCCTGATCGCGGCCGGAGGGCAGGAAGAGCTCGGCCCGGTCGCCGGTGGCCGTCTGGCCCAGCCACACCAGCACCCGCGCCAGCACCCGCAGCTCGTCCACCGTCAGGTCGGTGCGGCTGCGCATCAGGTTCAGGCGATAGGGGCAGAGGTAGTTGTTGCGGCCCTTGAGCAAGGCCACGCGCACCTGGCGCCCCTGCTCGGCCAGGCGCAGGAAGCGCGGCTCGATCCGGTCCCGATGCTGAGTGGCCAGCGCGTCGAAGATCTGCACCAGCGCGGGCACGTCCTTGTCAATGAGCTGGTCCTGCAGGTTGATGGTGTTGGTGCTGATCACCACCCGACGGCGGTTCTGCACGGCCCACAGGATGGCAGGCAGCAGGTAGGCCAGGCTCTTGCCCGTGCCGGTGCCCGCCTCGATCAGCAGGTGGTCGCCGTGGTTGAAGGCCTCGGCCACCGCAGCCAGCATCTCCACCTGCGGCGGCCGGTGCTCGTAGCCGGGGAAGAGCTGCGCCAGGGGGCCGCCCGGCTCCAGGAAGGCCGCCAGCGCCTCCACGTCCAGCGGCTCCGGCTGCTCCAGCGGCTCTAGGGGCTCGACGGGCCGCCACCCCAGCGCGGCCGCCGGGTTCAGCAGCGGCAACAGGTCCTCGTCGGCCGCAGCGCTGCGCCGCGGCGCGGCAGCGCCGCGGCGGGCGAGGGCCGTGTGCGCAGCGGCTCTCTCCGCAGCCTCGAAGATCGGCCGCAGGCTCCACTCGCTGGTCCGGGCCAGCCGCACGATCTCCATCAGAGTCGGCAGGGGCAGGCGAGCGGCGACCTCCACCAGCGCCGGCAGCAGCTTGGCCACGCACAGCGCGTCAGGCCCGGCGCGATGCGCCTCCCCGGTCTCGATCCCCAGCCGCTTCGCCAGCGCGCCCAGGCTGTAGCTGCGCTCGTTGGGGAAGACGATGCTGGCCAGCTCGAAGGTGTCCACGGCCGGCTGGGTTAGGTTCAGGCCGGCGCGGCGCAGAAAGCCCAGGTCGAAGGCCGCGTTGTGGGCCACCACAGGTAGCTCGCCGATGAAGCGCCGCACCTGGGGCAGGACCTCAGAAGGGGGCGGCGCCGCGGCCGCCTCGCGGCTGGTGATGCCGGTAAGCTGGGTGATGTAGGCGGGCAGCGGCCGGCCGGGGTTCACCAGGCTCGACCACCGGTCCAGGACCTCCTCCCCGCGGAACCGCACCAGCCCGATCTCGACAATAGCCTCGCGATCGGGGTTGAGGCCGGTGGTTTCCAGGTCCAGGGCGACGTAGGTGGTGGATAGGGTCACGGCTTCCTCCGCGGGGGATTATACCCCGGCCGGCTCGCAGCGCAAACCGATCCCCCGTGGGCGGACTTTGCACGGCGACCCCCTAATGGGTACACTAGCGATGCAAATCCGTCGTTCCGCCGCTGTCTGAGGCCAAGTCCGGC
>JANWYQ010000127.1 GCA_025055015.1 Caldilineales bacterium | reverse complement strand
ATGGGCGGCGCCGAGGCTTGAGCCGGTGGGTTTGGACGGGTGGGCCTGCACGAATGACCGGCTGAAGCCTCGAATCCTTGTCGGGAGGACGGGGCGTGGCCTGGGCCGGTGGTTTCGGTTATGGGCCGCGTCCAGGCTTGATCCGGTGGGTTTGGACGGGTGGGCCTGCACGAATGACCGGCTGAAGCCTCGAGTCCCTATCGGGAGGAGGGGGAATGAGCAGAGGGTCAAGGCCTGGGCCGGTGGTTTCGGTTATGGGCCGCGCCGAGGCTTGAGCCGGTGGGTTTGGACGGGTGGGCCTGCACGAAGGACCGGCTGAAGCCTCGAATCCTGGTCGGGAGCAGGGGCGTGGCCTAAGCCGGTGGTTTCGGTCATGGGCGGCGCCGAGGCTTGAGCCGGTGGGTTTGGACGGGTGGGCCTGCACGAATGACCGGCTGAAGCCTCGAATCCTTGTCGGGAGGACGGGGCGTGGCCTGGGCCGGTGGTTTCGGTCATGGGCCGCGTCCAGGCTTGATCCGGTGGGGAAAAGTTGATGGAGGGCTAGTGCCAGAGCGGGCTACGGGACTGGAACCCGTAAGCGAGCTGACACGGGAGGAACGACGACTGCGCGCTCGGCGTATGGCCCATCGCGCAGCGCGCGCCAGTAGCCGCGGCTGTTCAGATGGCCGTACGCGAAGAGCACCTGGCCCGCCACGCCTAGCTCGCGGCTGATGTCAATCCGCCGCGCGATCGTGTCGAAACTGTCGTAGGTTGCCGTGATCCCGGCGGCCACTGCGCCGGGGCCAACCCGCGCCGCGAAGTCCCGCAACAGCGTCTCGTACTGGCCGTCGTCGGTGGTGATGCTGCTCAGGTAGAACATGGGGCAGATCAGATCGGCGCTGCCGCTGCGCACCCACCCCGCCGAGTCCTGGCAGAAGCCCGTGAAGCCGTCGCCGGCCGTCCACCAGCTCCACACGCTGTAGTACACAGGCCACACCGCTGCGCTCAGAGGGAGGCCCGGCTTGTAGCCGTCCATCGCCCTGCGGATGGCCGCCACGAGGTTGCTTACCTGGCGACGCTGGAACTCCTTGCGGGTCAGCCCTGGCTCGAGCGCTTGCGCCTGCGCCAGCCGGTCGTCGGTCAGGGGGTCGGTGGAGTACTCCCATCCGGCATAGCGCACGTTATCCAGGTGCAGGCCGTCCACGTAGTAGCGGCTCACGATGTCGCGGCACACCTGCACGATGTGTTCCGCCACCGCCCAATGGGCGGGGTTGGCCCATAGGTAGTGCTGGTTCAGGCGCATGGGCCGTTTGTCCCGATCCCACATCACCCAGGCGTCCCCGTACAACCGGTTGAAGCGGTGGTACATCGGCTCCGGCGCGGCCGCCGGGGGTGGCTCCTCGCCCAGCCACGCCGGGTAGACGTTGATCCAGGCATGTAGCTCTAGCCCGCGGCTGTGGGCCTCGTCAACGGCCACCTGCAGCGGGTCCCAGCCGGGGTGCTGGCCCAGCGCGCCGCTCAGCCGCGCCGACCATGGCTCCACGCGCGAGGCATAGAGCGCGTCGGCGTTGCCCCGCACCTGAAAGTAGAGCGCGTTGAAGTGGGCCTCGGCGGCCTTGTCGCAGATCTCCCGCACGTCGGCTGCGGTGCGGTAGTCCCAGCGGGTGACCCACAGGCCGCGCAGCTCCTGCGCCATGTCGGGCCGGCGCAGGAGGGCGCGGGCGACCGGCGGCGTTGCGCGGCGCTCGGCCGGCGGCTGAGGTGTTTCGGCTGGCGGGGTGGCGCCGGGGGCCAGGTAGGAAGCCTCCAGGCCGCCGACCGCGGCCCAGAGCGCCAGCTCGTCGGCGTCGTCCGGCGTTGGCGAAGAAGTCATCGGGAGTTCAGTTGCGTCCATGGATGCTCCGGGCAGGACGCCCATCCTCAGGGCTAGGGCGTCGGCGATGGTGTCGGCGGAGTGGGTTGTGGCTGGTCGGCGCCGTCCGCTGCGACGCCCTCGGCGGAGAGGATCAGCCGGTCGTACAGCTCCCTGGCCACCGGCCCTAGCCGCTCCTCGGCCAGCGCGATGAACCCGTCGGGGGTGGCCACGCCAAAGCGATAGGCCTCGATGTAGTCGCGCAGAAATCCCTGAAAGGCCTCGGCGCCTACCGCCGTGTACAGCTCGTAGAAGAACAGCGCCGCCTTGCCGTAGACCATGGTCTCGTACACGCTGGGCAAGAAGGCCTGCACCGGCTGGTTCACCACGGCATCGAGCCCGCGGCTGTGGGCGTAAGCTACGGCAGAGCGCCAGCGCGTGGCCGCCAGCCGCTCCGCTGCCGCCTCGCCTCGGGTCAACAGGCGGTAGTAGTAGGTTGAAAACTCAGCCAGCCCCTCGTCCAGCCAAGGCGCGTTCACCGGGTCGTTGCCCACCAGGTTGTACCACCACTGGTGGGCCATCTCGTGGGCCACGCGGAACTCCATCTCGTCGGCGTGACTGCGGTACAGGTCGAAGCCCAGCACGAACAGGCCGGGATACTCCATCCCGCGATAGGTGAGAGGTCCCGCCACCACGTCCAGCTCCCGGTAGGGATAGGGCCCAAGCACGTCGTGGTAGATGCGCAGCGCCGCCGCGGCATAGTCGGCCGCAGCCCGGCCGGCTGCCTCGTCTCCCGGCAGGTACCAGGAGTTGATCTGCACGCCGTAGGCCGTGCTCTCGGCCAGCTGCAGCCGGTCGCTGACGAACAGGGCCATCTCCCGCACCGGGCCGGTCACTATGCGCCAGGCTCTCCACGGCGCTGTGGGCTCTTCCCCCTCCGCCGCCGGGGAGGAGACGTCCGTCACCGCCAACACAGAGCCGCTGCCGACCACCCGGTAATCCGCCGGCACCTCCAGCGTCACGTCGTACAGCGCCGTCTCGGTGAAGGCTGCATCCCCCTGCACCAGGCCCAGGTCGAGCCGCCAGGAGTCGGCGACGCCGGGCTGGCGGCCGGCTAGGATGGGATAGAACAGGGGCAGGCTGATCACCCCCTCGGACTCGCCCAGCAAGGTGTAGCGGTTTGGAGGCCAGGAACGCACCCGTAGCCGCCAGCGCAGGCCCACCGCCGTCGGCTCGCCCTGCCGGATCGCCGCCGGGGGGATGAGCACCCGCACAGCCGTGTCGGAGGCCCGATACTCGAAAGCTGCGCCCTGGCCGTTGACGGTTACCAGGTCCACGGCCATCTGGCCAGCGTAGTGGGCCAGGTTCGGGTAGAGACGAAAGTAAAGCTCCGAGAGCGCGGGGCCGAGAAAGTCGGCCGGGAGCGTCAGCGTCAGGTCGCCGGTGAGGGCCAGCTCGGCAGGGTCTAGGCGAGCGCGAATGCGGTAGACCGGCCAAGGTGGCTCGCGGTCCACCCACATCGCCTGGTCCGGCATCATGGCCAGGCGGAACGCCGCCAAGGGATCGGGCGGCGGGCTTCCGCGTCCGATGAGCGGCCAGCCCTGACAGCCCGCCAGGACCGCAACCAAGCCCACCATCCACAACAGATGCCGCAGAAAACGTCGGGGGAGAACCGTCATGAGGGTTCGAGGGTAGCAAGTGGGCTGCGATGGCGCCGCTAGGGCGCGGAGGACGTGCAGCCGGAGTATAACACCCTTCAACGGCCTGAGCAAGCGGCCGCGGCCCCTGCTTCGCCCGGCGGCCCCGCCACAGGGCTTTGGCTCCAGATTGACCCGTTGCCTCTTCTTGGGTATCATTGCCCGCCGGAGAACGATGAACATGGCTGTAGACCCCTTTGCCATCCCCGAGGCCGCCTGGCGCCGTCGGTTGGACCAGACCCTGAAGACGCCGGGCCGCCCCAGCCCGTTGGCGCTGAGGGCGATCCCCCTGCGCCGGTTCCCGGCCGTGTTAGCCCGGCTGATCGCGGACGCGCGCGAGCGTCGGCGATCGGGATGGGACGCGGAGGGGCTGCTGCTGACGGGCTCCTCGGTGTCTGCGCCGGGTCCGCACCAGGGAGTTCCCCTCGGTGGCATCGGCGCCGGCACGGTGGGCCGGGGCTGGCGCGGGGAGTTCCGCCGCTGGCAGCGCCGGCCCAGCTTCTACCAGCAGTGGGTCGCCTGGGCCTCCCAGTTCTCCCTCTTCGTTGCCTGGCCCGGCCAACCGGCCCAAGCGCAGGTGCTCTACCCCGGCCGGCCGCCGGACCGGCGGCTGCGGGCCTGGCAGTGGGGGATGGACGCCCGCTGCGCCGTCTACCACGCCCTCTACCCGCGCGCGTGGACGGTCTACGACCAGCCGCTGCCGGGCGTGCGACTGACCTGCCGCCAGCTTTCGCCGATCATCCCCCACAACTACCGCGAGAGCAGCTATCCCGTGGGCCACTTCCTGTGGCGGGTGGAGAACCTGACCGACCAGGAGGCGACCGTGGGCCTGATGTTCACGTGGCAGAACGGGCCGGAGGTGTCCGCCGTCCACCGCCACCAGACCTTCCGGCAGCCGCTGGCGGACGGCCGGGTCGCCGCAGGCGTAGCCCTCGTCGGCGTGCACCGCCAGCCACAGTCCTGCCCACCCGGTCAGAGGCCGGCGCTGCGGCAACCCATCGAGGACCCGGCGACCTTTGCCGTGGCAGCCCTGGCCGACGACGGGGTAGAGGTGACTTGCTGTCCCTGCTTTGCCGCGGACGGGGATGGAGCGGCTCTTTGGCAGGACTTCAGCCGCGATGGCCGCCTCGACGGGACAGCGCTGGACGTCTCCGACGCCGCCCTGCCAGAGCCCCCGGCGGCTGCCGTGGCAGCCACGGTGACAGTGCCGGCCCGCGGCGTCCGCCACGTCGCCTTTGCCCTGGCCTGGGACATGCCGGTGGTGCGCAGCGGCTTCGGCACGGCCTACCACCGACGCTACACCCGCTTCTACGGCGCCGAGGGAAGCGCAGCGCCGGCCATCGCCGCCGACGCGCTGCGCTGCGCGGCCGACTGGGAGGCGCAGGTCGTGGCCTGGCAACAGCCGATCCTGGACGACCCCGACCTACCCACCTGGTACAAGATGGCCCTCTTCAACGAGCTGTACTACATCGCCGACGGCGGCACGTGGTGGGTGCATGAGCCGGTCCCCTCCACCATAGCGCACGAACCCAAGGACAAAACCACCCCACTCTCCCACCCTGGGAGAGGGGCCGGGGGTGAGGGCTCCCCCCTCGGCCACTTCGCGTACTTAGAGGGCCACGAGTACCGCATGCTCAACACCTACGACGTGCACTTCTACGCCTCCTTCGCCCTCGCAACCCTTTGGCCGCAGCTGGAGCTGGCTCTGCAGCGCGACATCGCCGCCGCTACCCTGGCCGAACACCGGGAGCCACTGCGTGAGCTCTGGACCGGCAAGCAGGTGCAGCGCAAGGTGGCCGGCGCCGTGCCGCACGACATCGGCTGGCCCGACGAGGACCCCTGGCGCCTGGTCAACGGCTACTTCCTGCACGACCCCAACGACTGGAAGGACCTCAACCCCAAGTTCGTGCTGCAGGTGTACCGCGACTACGTCGCCACCGGCGACCGCCGCTTCGTCGCCGATGTGTGGCCGGCGGTGGAGGCGGCCATGGCCTATGCCGCCCGCTTCGATCGCGACGGCGACGGCTTGATCGAGAACGACGGCGAGCCCGACCAGACCTACGACACCTGGTCAGTCAGCGGCCCCAGCGCGTACAGCGGCGGGCTATGGCTGGCCAGCCTGGCCGCGGCGGCCGAGCTGGCGGAGCTGGTGGGTCGGCCGGAGCGGGCGGCCCAATACCGAGAGACCCTGGGCCGCGGCCGCACGGCGTATGTGGACAAGCTGTGGAACGGACGCTACTTCAACTACGACGCCAGCCACAGCCCGCAGGCCCACAGCGTCATGGCCGACCAGCTGGCGGGGCACTGGTACGCCCGTGCGTGTGGCCTGTCGCCGGTGGTGGACTTGGCACAGGCCCGCAGCGCCCTGCGCACCATCTTCGAGTTGAACGTGCAGCGCTTTGCCGGCGGCCGCCTGGGCCCAGTCAACGGCATGCGGCCCGACGGCCGGATAGACACTACCTCCATGCAGTCCCAGGAGGTGTGGACCGGCGTGAGCTACGCGCTGGCGGCGACCATGCTGCAGGAGGGGCTGGACAGGGAGGCATGGGAGACCGCGCGCGGGGTCGTGGAGACGACCTATCAGGAGCGAGGCTACTGGTTTCAAACCCCCGAGGCGTGGGACCGCCGGGGCCACTACCGCTCCATCGCCTACATGCGGCCCCTGGCCATCTGGGCCATGCAGTGGGCGTGGGAGCGCCGGCGCGGCGGGCTGCAGGGCGTGTCCTCGTCCGCCGACAGCGTTCAGTAGATCCACGGCACCAGCTTCTTCACCCGCGCCTGGTATGCTGCGTAGTCGGGGTAGATCTCCCGCAGCCACTGCTCCTCCCGCCGCGACTTCAGGTCGAAGAAGACAAAGAGCAGCGCGGCCAGGGCCAAGCCCAGTAGGTTGGCGCGAAAGAGGGACCACCCCAGGGTGCCCAGGATCAGGCCGGCGTAGATGGGGTGGCGCACCAGGCGATAGGGGCCGTGGGTGACCAGGGTGCCGCCCTCCACGGGCTTGGGAAAGGGGGTCAGGTTGCGGCCCAAGGTCACCATGCCCCAGGTGCCCAGCACGCCGCCGACGGCCAGGAGCGCCAACCCGACGCCCTTCAGCCAAGCGGGACAGGCGAAACACGTGGCCTGCGGCGCAAAGAAGATCAGCGCAAACAGCAGCATCTGTAGGACAAACCAACCCTCGCCACGCTTGCCCATTTGTCGCTCCTTTCCGTTCGAGCTGCCAACCGGGCTGTCGAAGCTGCACGGCCGTCGAGATTATAGCATGCTTTGGTCAGAACGTTAGGGCCAGCGGCGGCCCTGGTGGGGCTGCCGGTTGCTTGGGGCTGCGCACGGCGTTCTTGCCAGGGCCGTCGGCTTCGACTACAATGCGAGCCCCACCGGCTGCCTGTGGGTTCGCACCCGGGGGTGCGAGCTCCGCTTGGCGGCGGGCGGCTGCGGCGGGCGGTTCGCACCTGGGGGTGCGAGCTCCGCTTGGCGGCGGTCGGCCGTGGCGCGCGGTTCGCATCTAGGGGTGCGAGCTCCGTTGAACCACGTCGCACGAAGACCGTTTACTGTTCACCGTTTACCGTTCACCGTTCACCGATGGCCACCTCGCTGCTCACCCTGTTGCTCACCGTCACGGCCATCATCGGCATGCTCTACGGCGTGGCTACGCTGTTCACGCCGGAGGCGTACCTGGAGCTGCTGGGTCTAGAGCCCAGTCCGTCAGCGGTGCTGCAGGCGCGCTACTTCGGCGCGGCGGTGCTCGGCGCGGGCGTTATGCTGGGCATGGCGCGACGGGCGCAGGAACCCAAAGTGCAGGCCGCGCTGGCCTTAGGCAACCTGCTGGTGGTGGCCGGGTCGGCTGTTGTGACCACGGTGGGCCTGGCCGGCGGGCTGCTGAGCGCCGTAGGCTGGGGTTTCCTGGCCTCGGAGTTGGTGCTGGCCGTCGGCTACGGCTACGTCTTGCTTAAGCTGAAATAGCCTAGCGCCGGTAGGCAACTCCAAGGCGTAACCTCCAACCAGCATGAAGCTGCAGGATGACCGCCTGGTGGCCTTAAAAGGACTTCTGCTATGAAACCCGCCTACGCTGAGCTACGCCAGCAGGTGAGCTACCTCGGCCGCCTGCTGGGCGATACCATTATCGAACAAGAAGGCCGACGCCTCTTCGACCTGGTCGAGCGAGTGCGGCGACTGGCCAAGGCCGGCCGCGAGGGGGACCAGGCCGCGCAGGAGGCGCTGCTGCGCCTGATCGAGGGGCTGCCGCTGGAGGACGCCCGCGGCGTAGTGAAGGCCTTCGCCTCCTTCTTCCAGCTGGTCAACCTGGCCGAGGATGCCGAACGGGTGCGGGTGGCCCATCGCCGACTGCTGCAGGCAGCGGCCGAGGGAACCCCGATGGCCGAGACTATTGCCGAGGCGGTCCAGCGCCTACACGCCCAGGGCATGACTGCCCAGGAGGTGCAGGGCCTGTTGGACCAGCTCCTGGTGATGCCCGTGATGACGGCGCACCCCACCGAGGCCAAGCGACGCACGGTCTTGATCAAGCTGGCGCGCATTTCGGCTGAGCTACACCGCCTGGAGTACCACTCCCCCACCCCCGCCGAGGAAGCCGAGGCCGAAGCCCTGATCCGCGAGGAGATCGCATCCCTCTGGCAGACCGAGGTCACGCGCACCCGGAAGCCCACCGTGCTGGACGAGGTGCGCAACGGCCTGTACTACTTCGAGCACACCCTGTTCGACCTGGTTCCCCGCCTGTACATGGACCTGCAGGAGGCGCTGGCGCGCTACTATCCAGGCGTCGAGTTTCGCATTCCCCAGTTCCTACGCTTCGGAAGCTGGATCGGCGGCGACTGCGACGGCAATCCCTTCGTCACCCCCACGGTCATCGAGGAGACCCTGCGCAGCCACAAGGCGCTCGCAATACGGTTGTACCAGCAGGCCATCGAGCGCATGTACGGCCTGCTGAGCTCCGACGAAAGCTACGGCATCTCGTCGGACCTGTGGGATAGCTTGGACGCCGACGCCGAGCTGCTGCCGGAGGAGGCCGCTCACTATCGCCAGCTCTACCCCCGCCAGCCCTACCGGCAGAAGATCGCCCTGGTGTACCGCAAGCTGCAGCTGACGGCCGAGGCCAACCAGCAGCCCTGGCGCCAGTACTACGTCCCGCGGCGGGGAGAGTACCTCAACGAGGACGAGTTCATCGCCGACCTCACAGTGATGCAGGAGAGCCTGCGGCGTCACCGGGGGGAGCGGATGGCCGCCGGCCGGCTCGGACGGCTGGTGACACAGGCGCGCGTGTTCGGCTTCCACCTGGCCACCCTGGACATCCGCCAGCACTCCCGCCGACACACCCAGGCCCTGAGCGAGGTGTTCGCGCGTTACGGGATGGTGCCCAACTACGCCGGCCTCACCGAGGTGGAGCGCAGCGCGCTCCTCACGGCCGAGCTGCTCAACCCCCGACCGCTGGTGCCTTTGTGGCTCGACTTCAGCCCGGCCACCAACGAGGTGCTGGAGGTGTTCCGGGTGATCCGCCGAGCCCATCAGCGCGTCGGCCCACGGGCCATCAAGAGCTACATCGTCAGCATGACCTCGGCGCCCAGCGATGTCTTGGCCGTGCTCCTGCTGGCCAAGGAGGTGGGGGTGGACAGCCGCCTGGGGGTGGTGCCTCTCTTCGAGACGCTGCCCGATCTGGAGGCGGCGCCCAGCGTCATGGAGGCGCTGTTCGCCAACCCCGCCTACCACCGTCACCTGCAGACCCAGAGCAACCACCAACAGATCATGGTGGGCTACAGCGACTCCAACAAGGACGGCGGCTACCTAGGGGCCAACTGGGCCCTGTACCGCGCCCACGAGGCCCTGGCTACAGCGTGTGGCCGCTACGGCGTGACCCTCACCCTCTTCCACGGCCGCGGGGGCACCATCGGCCGCGGGGGCGGGCCGGCCAACCGCGCCATCCTGGCCCAGCCGGCCAACGCCATCCGCGGTCGGCTCAAGATGACGGAGCAGGGAGAGGTGGTCTCGGAGCGCTACAGCAACCCGCGCGTAGCCCATCGCCATCTGGAGCAGATCATCCACGCCGTGCTGCTCACCGGCGGCGCGCCGGCCACCTACCGGCCGGAGCAGATGCAGCGCTGGCGGGAGATCATGAACGCGCTCAGCCGCATCGCCGAGACGACCTACCGGCAGCTGGTCTACGGGACCCCCGAGCTGGTGGTCTACTTCCAAACGGCCACCCCCATCGAGGAGATCAGCGAGCTGAACATCGCCAGCCGGCCGGCGCGGCGCCAGGCCAGCCAACGCATTGAGGACTTGCGCGCCATCCCGTGGAGCTTTGCGTGGACGCAAACCCGGGTCAACCTGCCGGGGTGGTACGGGCTGGGGTCGGCTCTACAGGGATGGGCCGGCGAGGACGAGGAGCGCTGGCGCGAGCTGCAGACCATGTACCGGGAGTGGCCTTTCTTGCGCGCCACCGTTGACAACGCCCAGATGGCTCTGCGCAAGGCAGACATGCAGATCGCGTCCCTCTACACCCGCCTGACCTCGCCAGAGGTGGCGGCGGCCATCTTTCCCCGCCTCCGGGAGGAGTACGAGCGCAGCGTGGCAGCGGTGCTGCGGCTGACCGGCCACGACGACCTGCTGGCCGACGAGCCCTGGCTGCAGCGCGCCATTCGACTGCGCAACCCCTACATTGATCCCCTGAACTACGCGCAGGTGGCGCTCCTGATGCGGCTGCGCGAGAACGGCGAGCCGGCAGAGGAGGACATCCTCCAGCGCACGGTGCGCATGACCATCAACGGCATCGCTGCCGGCCTGCGCAACACCGGGTGATGCCTGCGTGGGCGCTCTTAGCCGGAACAGAGCCTTGAGGCGGACTTGGAACGCGCACAGACGAACCCTAACCGCAGCTTTTGTGGGTTTCTCTGATATCTAGTGCGTCCGGCGTGACCGTCCCTAGAAGAGCCACAGGCCCGGTAGGGCCTTTGAGCGAGACCCCAGGGCCTGTGGCGTATCAGGGCTGAGCTAAGCGCTACTGTCGAAGAGGGCGAGCAGCGCCGTCCGTCGGAGGGCCCGACCTACTTCAGCGTCAGCAGATAGGCCACCAGATCGTCAATCTGTTCGGGGGTGAGCTTCTGCGCCCAGTCAGCCGGCATCAGGTTGGCTGCGCACGGCTCCTCGGGCGCGTTGACGTTGCACCCCTTGGCCAGGTAGGCGTTGGTGTCCACGATGGAGATGCGGAGATACTCCTCGGCCGACTGGCCGGGCACCGTGTTGCCGGCGCGGCTGGCAATGCCTGCCATCGAGGGGCCCACCAGCACCTTGCCCGGCTCCAGGGAGTGGCACGTGATGCACCCGGCGTTGCCGGCCAGCACGGTCTGAGCGAAGAGCTGCTTGCCCTTCTCAGGGTTGCCCTTGACGGCAGGAGCCTGCCCGGCAGCGGGCGCAGGTTGCTGCTGCGCGCCGCCGCCACCGCCGCAGGCCGTCAGGCCTACGGCCAGGATCAACACAACGACCAGCAAGATGTAGGTGCGCATAAGCTTAGGAGCTCCTTCTTAGTGAAGTCTTAGCAGGGGGAGGTAGCGCTGCCTCAGCGGACACGGACAGCGCCCAGCAAAGATTGTACGTCGGTGCACAAGAACGGTCCGTGATACACCCCACAAACCGAGGAGAGGCGAGGCGCTCTGCCTGGGCCGGTGGTGGGGTCACTTGAGCGTCATCAGGAACGCCACCAGGTCGCTGATCTGCTGCTCGGTGAGCGTCTCGGCGAAGGTGGGCGGCATCTGGTTGGGCGGATAGCCCTCGACCACATGCGCGTTGGGCTCCACGATGGATTGGCGCAGGTACTCCTCGGCAGTCAGTCCGGGCACCGCCGTTTCGGCGCGCGTCGCCACTCCGGCCAGGGAAGGCCCCACCAGCTTGCGGCCTGGCTCCAGGGAGTGGCAGATGACGCAGCCGGTGCTGGTGCCCAGCGTCGTGCCCATGAACAGTCGCCGACCTGCCTCCGGATCTGCCGCCAGCCGGGCGTCCTTGAACTGCAAGGCCAGCACCTGGCCCGCCTCCAGGGCCACCGCCCGATCCAGCAGCACCTGGGGCTCCGACTGGCCGACGCGGTCGAAGAGGAGCACCCGAATGCGATGCTGGCCCGGGTCCAGACGCACCTGCTCCAAGGCCTGCAGGGGCTCTGCGGGGTCCCCGCCGTAGGTCTTGTCCCGCACAACCTGGCCGTCCACCTCCACCACCAACCGCTGGGGGCCGGCGTCCGAAAGGTCGGGCATGGCCTGCACCACCAGGTCCTGGGCGCCCGCCACCAGGGGCATGCCGCTGCGATGGCGCAGCTCGATGCGCACCACAGCGCCTTGGCTCACCGAGGGCCGGTAGGGAACGCTGGTGAGCGGTATGGTCAGGACCAGGGTGAGCGCCAACAGCGCCAGGGCCGGCACCATCGCCCGCCAGCCGCCGGCGTCCATCTTGAAGCTGTAGGCGGTGGCAAGGGGCTGGTGCTGGGATGCGGCCACAGCTTGCTGGGTGTCGTTGGGCGCCAGCCAGTCGGTGGCGATGGGCGCGCCGACGAATTGGCGGCGCAGCTTGGGCAGGCGACGGCGATCCAGGCGCTCTTGGAGCCACAGGTTGCCCTCGCGGTTGGCACAGTCCTCCGGCGGACAGCCCACGAACTGCACCTCGGCTGCGCCCGCGGCCAGGGCCTGGGTGGCCAGGTCGGGCTGGGCCATGCCGATGCAGGGCAGGGGGATCACCTCCAGGTGCATGCCGTCCCGCTCGGCTGCCTCCTGCCAGCCTGCCGCCTCGCCGAAGATGGGCCGATAGGCGGGGGGCAGGAAGCGACGGGCGCCGTGGGCGGCGTGACGCTCGCAGACGAACATCAGCCGCACGGGCCGCTCCTGGCCGCGCCGAGCCGCGGCCAGCGTCTCCTGCCACAGGGGCTCCGCCGGCCGGTCGCCCAAGGTAAGGGCTAGGGGCGTGCAGCTGCCGATGCAGATCCCACAGGCGACGCAGCGTTTGGGGTCCACCACGGCCAGGTACTTGTGGCGGCTGTCGTCGTGGCGCTCCACCATCTGGATAGCCTTGTATGGGCAGTCGGCCGCGCACAGGGTGCAGCCGGTGCAGCGGTCGGCGTGGACCTGGACCGGCGGCAGCGGCTTGCGCGCCAGCAGCCAGGGCACAGCCGCCGCAGCCGTTGTGATTAGCAGCACGCCGCTCCAGAACAGCCCTGGCGGCAGGTGGAGCATAGCCGGGAAGTAGAACAGCAGGAACACGTCCAGCGGCACCTGCGCCGGCAGCCGGCTGGGATCGGCCGGCGGCAACATGCCCACCGGCACCAGCAGTGCAGCCACCGCCAACAGGCCGAACAGCGCCGCCATCCAGTAGCGCGGGGGCAGGATCTTGGCCCGGCGCAACCGTACGATGTGCACCACGAACAGGCCGACGATGATCACCGACAGCACCAGGTGAGCCGTCAGCACGCCCAAGACGAAGAGCCACCCCTGGCCGGCGGCCTCGGTGAGCAGGAACTGGTTCAGGAAGACCACCCCCCCGCGGAAGCCATCCAGCAGGTCAATCAGCGCCTGGTTGAAGAGCTGGGCCCGCTCGTCGAAGATCAGCCAGTAGCCGGTCAGCCCTGCGCCCCAGAGGAGCACGGCCATGACGATGCCCGTGGTCCACGCCAGCCAGCGAGGGCCGCGGAAGCGATCCATGAACAAGGTGCGCCAGCCGTGCAACAGCGCGGCGATCACCGCCAGCGCCGAGGCGTAGCGATGCAGCGCCCGCATCCACCGCCCCACCAGGTTCGCCTCGATGCGCGCCACCGCCTGGTACGACTCCTGGAAGCCGAAGGGGTAGAACATGGTCAGGTACACCCCGGTGACCAGGATGACCAGCAGCGCGAACAGGGCGATGGTGCCCGTGTGGTAGAGGGGATTGAACTGGGGCTGGCGCACCAGGCGAACGATGGGCGTCTCCAGGGCCAGGCTCAGCCCTTCCAGCCAGTTGAGAAAGCGCTTGACGGCCGGCCGCTGGCGCAGGGGCCAGTCAACCGAAGAGGGCGCCGGGACGTCCGCTGGTGGAATGTTGCCGTTGGGGGAGGGTGCGGGCGAGGGCGAGAGGGGCGCTGGCAGCTCCTCGACTACGACGTCCGCCGTAGGCTGAGCGAGAGGGGTGGACATAGGAGAAGGGAAGGGGCAGAGTAGCCAGCTCTTGGCACAGCCGGCTACTCTGCCCTGGGCGCTCGGGTCACCAGATGTTGTTGAAGCCCGGCGAGGTGTTGGACATATTAGCGATCTGGTAGATGAGCTGCGGGCCGTAGGCGATCAGGATCAGGGCCACGGTGGCCACGAGCCAGGGCGCCCAGCGATCGAGCCAGGCGGGGGTGAGCTGCGGGTCCTGCAGCGCCTCGGCCTCGGGGATGGCCGGCACCTGGCTGGGGTGCGCCGGCTTGCGCAGCACCGTGACCAGGATGATCACCACGAACAGGATCACGCCCACGAACAGGATCACGCCGCCGATGGCTGTGAGGAAGGTCCACGGCTGCCACGAGGCCGGCACGTAGGGCGCCTGGCCCAGGGGGGTGCGCCGCGGCGCGCCCAGCAGGCCCACGCGGTGCTGGGCCGTGGCGAAGATCAACATGCCCACGAACCACACCCAGCCCTGGATCACCGCCAGCTTAGGCGCCCACAGGGTGCGGCCGGTGATATGGGGTACCATCCAGTAGGCGATGCCCATAAAGGAGAGGGTGACGGCCGAGGCCACGGTCAGGTGGAAGTGGCCGGGCACCCAGGCGGTGTTGTGCACCACCAGGTTGACGTTGTACGAAGCGTTGACGATGCCGCCGATGCCGCCCAGGAAGAAGAGGATGCCGGCCAACAGCTGATGGTTCACCGAGGGTGTGCGCCAGGGCAGGGCCGGGATCCAGCCGAACAGCCCCTTGCCGCCCCGGGCGCGGCCGCCGACCTCCAGGGAGGCGATGACGGTAAACGCCGTGAGCATGGAGGGGAAGGCCACCGCGTAGGTCAGGATGGCGTGGATGTACTTCCACATGGGGGGCACGCCGGGGTCCACGTACTGGTGATGGAAGCCCAGGGGCACCGAGAGGAAGAGGAACAGCCAGAAGGCAAAGCGGGCCAGCGCGTCGCTGAACAGCTTGCCGTCTACCTGCTTGGGCAGCATCGTGTACCAGGAGACGTAGGCGGGCAGCAGCCAGAAGTACACCAGCGGGTGGCCGGTGAACCAGAAGTAGGTACGGTTGAGCTGCGGGTCCACGCCCTTGAGCAGGCCCAGGGACCAGGGCAGGAGCTGGGTGAGGATCTCCACCGCCACGCCCAGGGTGGCGATCTGCCACAGCACCATGGTGATAACGCTGCCCAGGGCCATCAGGGGCGAGCGCACGCCGGGGTTGTCCTTGCGCCAGCGGTAGAAGGTGATGTAGAAGCCGTAGCCCTGGATCCAGCTACCCACCACCACCAGGGTCAGGCCAACATAGAAGGTGAAGTGGGCCTGCAGGGGGGGATAGAAGGTGTAGAGCACCGATGCCTGGTTCAGCAGGATGGGCACGGCGGCGGTCAACAGGCCCAGCGTCTGCACGATGAACCCGGCCCAGTTCAGCTTGGGCGCGGCCAGAGGCCGGCGCAGGGCAAAGGGAATGGTCAAGGTGAAGAAGCCGGTGATGAAGAACGTAGTCCACACCAGGGCGTTGAGCACGCCGTGCAGGGTCAGGCCCTGGTAGTAGGACTTCAGCAACGGCTGTAACAGAGGATACAAGTCGACGCGGGCGTGCTCCAGAGCCTGCAGCGGGCCAAACAGCGAGCCGATAAAAAGGGCCAAAACGGCCACCAGGACGTTCAGCCCCACCAGCCGCTTCTCTGTCGCCGACAGCGCGTAGGTGGCTGGCCGGGCGACAGGCGCTGCGGGCACCGCAGTGGTTGAGGTAATAGCTGTCATGGCGATGCTCCTGGAAAAGAGTTCATTCGGTGACGATCAGCGTGCCAAACATGGCGGCGTGGCCGAGGCCGCAGTACTCGTGGCAAATGAAGTTGTAAGTACCCGGCTTCTCAGCCCGGAAGGTCAGCCGCGACACCTGGCCCGGGATCACCATCATGTTGATGTTGGTGCCCTCCAGCTTGAAGCCGTGTTGCACGTCCTTGCTGGTGACGTACAAGGTGATCTCCGAGCCCTTCGGGATCTTGATCTCGCGCGGGATGAAGAGCCACGTCTGGGACATGATATAGGCCTCGTAGCGACCGGGAGCCAGCTCGCGCACGCCGGGCTGGGCGAAGGGGCCCTCCGAGGCCACGGTCTGCGGGTTTACCCGGAGCTCTGGGGCTGGCAGCTGAATGCCCATGGCTGCGCCCGCCACGGTGACGGCCAGGGCAAAGGTGGCCAGCAGCACAATGGCGGCGATCATCCACCCGCGCTCGTAGCGATCAATCTGTAGCGAGGGTTGTGGAGTTTGAGATGGGGTCATGGCATGGTTGCTCCTTGGCTCACGAGGATCAGGTAAATGCTGCCCCAAAGGACAGCCAGGGTGACGGCGAAGATCACCAGGACGGCCACCGTGCCGCGCGGGTGAAACTCGCCTTCGCTGTGGGACTCTGGGCCTGCCATAGGGTACCTCCTTGAGATGAAAGATTAGCGCAGCAGCTGCTTGAGATCGGATGCCATGTCCTCGCCGGTGGTGCCGAAGGGCCATACCAGGCGCACTCGGCCCTGCCGATCCACCACGGTGACGGTGGCGGTGTGGTCCACCAGGTAGCCGGTGGCTGCGGTGCCCTCGTGCTTCTCGTAGAAGATGCCGTACAGGGTGGCGACGTCTGCGATCTCGTCCGGCGTGCCGGTGAGCCCGATGAAGCGCGGGTCGAAATAGGCCACGTACTCCGCCAGGCGGTCCGGCGTGTCGCGCTCAGGGTCCACCGAGATCATGATCACCTGCACGTCCTCGGCCCGCTTGCCCAGCGCCTGGACGGCCTTGGCCACCTCGGTCATGGTGGTCGGGCACACGTCGGGACAGAAGGCGTAGCCGAAGTAGAGCAGGACCACCTTGCCTTGAAAGTCGCTCAGGCTGACCGGCCGGCCGCCGGCGCCGGTGAGGGTGAAGTCGGCTGCCGGCTTAGGCGACTCGAGGTAGAGACCGTGGTATTGGTAGGGCGCAGCGCAGCCGGTAACCAGCACGGCTACCAGCGTCGGCAGAAGGAGCCAGGGGAGGGCCCGACGGACGGTAGAACGCCGGGAAAAGGATCTAGCGCGCATAGCACAAAAACAGGTGAGCCGCCTCGTACACCAGCTTGTTGGCGCCCTTGCTCTTCAACACCTCCTCCGACAGCACGCCGATGTGGCGCAGGATGCGGTCGGCATCGCGCACCTCCACCTGGTGCTTGTACTCGCCGCGGACGATGCCCCAGCCGTCCACCAGCACGTAGGCCGGGTCGAAGCGGAAGCCGCCCTGGCCGTCGGGCGTGTAGTAGACCTCGAAGCCCAGGCCCACCAGCTGTTTGATCCGCGCGGGGTCGGCCGTGGCGAACCGCCACTGGTCGCCGTCCGCTCCTACGGCATCGGCGTAGGCCTGAAGCCGCTCCGGCGTATCGCGCTCCGGGTCAAAGGAGATGGTGACCAGCTGCACCGGCATGTTGGCCACGTTGACCTCGGCCAGGCGGCTCTGCACCTCGCGCATGGTGGCGTTCAGCTCGTCGCAGGCAGCGCCGCACCCGGTGTAGAGGAAGGTATAGAGCACGGTCTTGCCGCGCAGGTCCTCGTTGGTCAGCCGGTTGCCGTGCTGGTCTACCAGGGTAAAACCGGGAGACACGCGGATGCGCGGCAACACCTTCACCGGCTGAAAGATGGCGAAGGCCAGCACGCCCAGCACCACCGCGGCGAGCAGGGCCAGCGCCAGCCACCACCAGGAGAAACGAAACCGCATGCCGCCCTGAGAGGACAGAGTGTGCACAGCCATCAGTCAGCGGCTCCCCGCAGCGCGTTGATGCGCTGCATCGAGGTGCTCAACGCCGACACCAGATCGGCCGAGGTCGCATGGCCCACCTGATGCCACTGGTAGACGGCCATGCGGTTGCTGTCCAGCGAGAGCAGCACGAGATGGGCCTCGGTGTCGCTGGCCATCATCAGGCCCATCAGATCGGGGTCCGGGTGGCTAGGGTCGTCGCAGTCCACCACGATGGCCGAGGGGCGTTGTTCGCTGATCAGCTCGGCGGCGCGCGGCAGGTCACCGGCCACGCCTACCACCGCAATCCCCTCGCTGCTCAACACGTGGGCGATGGCGTCGGCGAACAAGGGATGCTTGGAGATGATGAGCACACGCTGGCCGTTCATAGCGCACACAACAAGAAGCAGCGAACCTTCAAAGTTCGCTTATGCGCATGATATCACAATCCCTCACCCACTGTCACCACGGCGATGGATGATTTTTTCTCATCCTTTTGGGTGATCCCTCGCTCACCCGCACGGGTGTCCCGGCGGAGTTCGCACCTGGGGGTGCGAACTCCGCGCGTGATGCCATGGCCGGGGCCTTTCCTTCCTGCGCTGCTTTGCGCACCGAGGGAGGTTGTCGTTCGCACCTGGGGGTGCGAACTCCGCGGCCAAATGTTCTCGCGGCGGCCGTTCGCACCTGAGGGTGCGAACTCCTTGGTTTGATTGGCCGCGGCTTGACACCACGCCCGTGTGGGGTGTCGCCGGTAGGATTTAGCTCCCCCCTTCGATCTGCGCCAGGAACCCCAACACCGCGGCGTTGAAGGCCTCGGGCTGGTCCAGAGGGGTGGCGTGGCCGGAGTTGGGCACCACCAAAAGCCGGGCGCCCGGGATCTGCTCGGCCAGGCGCCGCTTGGGCTCGAGGGGCAGGGTGGTGTCCTGGTCGCCGGCAATCACCAAGGCAGGGCAGGCGATCTTGCTCAAGCGGGGGGTGACGTCGAAGCGGGCCACCGCCCACAGGGAGGCACGGTAGGCGGCCAGGTCGTTGCGGGCCAGATGCGCCGCCGCCTCGGCGCGCAGGAGCCCTTGCTCCGGCTTGGGGAAGAGGCGCCCGGCCACCTGCTCCGCAATGCGGTCCATGCCGAGGACGTAGGCGGCGACGAAGCGGCGCACACCCAGCATCCGCTGCCGCCAGTCGGCCGTGGCGAACTTGGGGAGGGTGTTCACCAGCACCAGGCTCCGCACCAACCTCGGCTCGTCCAGGGCCAGCTGCAAGGCCACTGCGCCGCCCAGCGATAGGCCCAGCACGTGGGCCGGCCACGCCTCCAGCCGGCGCAGCAACTTCGCCACGTCGGCCGCCATCTGCTCCATCCGGTACGGCCCCTTGGGCTTGGGGGACCGGCCATGCCCGCGCAGGTCGGGCAGGATCAGGCGATAGCGAGGCGCGAGCGCGGGCACCTGGAGCTGCCAGTTGTCCTGGCCGCCGCCCAAGCCGTGCAACAGCACCAGCGGTGGCCCGCTTCCAATCTCGCTGTAGGCCAACTCGATGGGTTCAGATCGGATCGTCATGGCTCAAAATAGGCGTCCGCAGTCGCCGGACGCGGTTCCTCGGCGAGGGGGCTCCACTGTCACGCCTGCGCAGCGGGAGAGCCGCACCACCGCCTCAAGGCCGCCGTTAGCCGAACGAAGGCTGGCTCGGTGTGACCCTCCAGACTGACCAACCGAGTGAGCTCCCCGTAAAGCGCTGATGACCGGGGCTTGCGCACATGACGAAGCGCCGCCTCGAGCGCTTCCTTGGGGCGCAGAGGCTTGGACTGATCCTGTAGCCATAGCTTGCGCTCAACTAACCAGTCGCGCAGAGACATCGGCTCCGACCAGCCGATAACTTCCTGCAGAAGGGATGGGTCGCCCCACGCCCAGACTTCTAGCTCAGGAGCCAGGATCACTACCTCGGCTCGGCCATCCCAGTTCGATCGCTCCAGCTGCAGCTTTACTTCGTCGGCCAGCATCTCCGCCGGGACGGACTCCCGGCCGCATCCTTCGTGGTCAAACATCACCAAGGCAAACCGATACACTGACCGAAAGGGGTGCAGGAAATCGTGGGCCTCGTTCAGACAGCCAGGATCCCGCCGCGGGTACACGAAGATATCAAAGGAGAAGTGGCGAATCTTCAGGTCCGGGGATCGGCTCAGAAGGCTAGATACCACAGCCTCCATGTTCTTGTCTGCCACCAAGGCAACGAGGTCCTTATGGAACAAGTTCGTTGCGTCGGTCATCCCAAGACTCCGCTGGCGAAGAGGGTTCCGAGGTCCGTCTCCCCACGCCACTCGCGCAGCCGTGGGTGCTCCGAGCCGACCACAATGTCGGTGGCGCCCTGGAGCGTTCGTGCGAAACACAACACCTGATGGGGCTGCGCCAAGCTCAGGATGACCGGTGAATGCGTGGCCAGCAAGACCTGGGCGCCGTAGACAGACGATAGCGACTGCAAAACCGTCTCCACCGCGCGCGGGTGGATGCCGTTCTCCGGCTCCTCGATCAGGTACACTCCCTCCAGGTCAGGCAGGTAAGCCAGGATGGTCAGTGCCAGCAGACGCAAGGTGCCGTCCGACACCAGCCACGACGGGGCCTCAAGGCCGGTGTCGTAGTCCAGAACCAAATAGCGGTGACGATCCTCCGGCCGCTCGACGGTGCGGATATTGCGCAGATCGGGCAGCGCAGTGCGCACGTGCGCAATCCACTCCCGAAGGCGCTGCGGCGCTCGCTCGTGGAGGTCCTGCACCACCCACGGTAGGTTGGAGCCATCGGGTATGAAGCGCCTTGGGACGCCGGGGCGGCTTGGCCGGCGCAACGCTTCGCTGTTGAGGGCCAGCCGCTGGACCCCTTCCAACAGCGAGCGTCGGAACCAGATGGACACCGGGAACTTCTCCTCGTCCTCCGGCAGGTTGGCTAAGGCCGACCGGCGCGGGCCCAGCCGAAACAAGTTGTTCCATGCAGAGGTCTCAGCGCGGAAATAGTCGTTGCCCGACTCGGCCACCTTGTTGAGCACTCGTCGCCGTCCCGCCGGCGCCCACTGGTGCGGACCGGTTACGATGGACTGCGGAGGCTTCACCTCCTCAGGAAACAGCGCTTTTTGGCCGTTGCGAGACCGGTCAGCGTTGGGCGCCTCTCCCTTTAGCCAGAGGGCCTCGGCCAGTATGCCCAGCTCCTGCGTTTCCGGGTGAAGTCCGATGCGCACCTCGTAGCGCACGTGGGAATAGGCGCCGTTTCGCTGCGTGTGCAACGCGCGCGGAATGGCTGCCTCCACCGCCAGCTCAAAAGCGTCGCTGCGCCGCATCCAGCACAGATCCCGCACGTCGGGCACGCGAGCTGCCACGGCAGCGGCTACACCCTCCTTCTCACGAACAAGGTCGGACAGAAAGGCGATCACATCGAGAAGGGCGGACTTGCCGCTGGCGTTAGGGCCGATCAGCACCTGGAAGGGAGTGAGCCTCTGGTCAACATAGCGCAGACAACGATAGGACAGCGCCTCAACGCGCGTAAACATACGCTCATCCTTTCTGAAAGAAGCTGGCCGTGTGCTACGAACCCATTATAGCACAAAGCCGACGGCTGCCTACCGCCGGCCGGGCAACCCATGCCCAGCAGTTGCCAACTCGGCCGGCGTGTGCTATGCTTGGCCCGCCGTTTGCCTCTCCTCGCTCCTCTGCGACCCACCTCGCCCCCGGAGGCACCGCCCATGCGCATCGAAGACTTCCCCCGCCCCAAGGACGACAACGGCCGCGGCGTCCACTGGTCGGCCCGGCTCTACCACGACACGGCCCAGCCCAGCCTCGACTACTGGGTCAACGAGCTGGTGGCCATGAAGATCAAGTGGGTCAAGCTGCTGGACGACGGCGGCGGCTCCTCGCTGAACCTGTGCCGGAAGCTGCTGGCGGCGGACATCATGCCCATCGTCCGCTTCTACTTCCCCGAGCTCAACCCCCACCGCATGGGCGGCCGCGAGCTGGACACCGTCAGCCGGCTGGTGGACATCGGCGTGCGCTACTTCGAGAGCAACAACGAGCCCGACCTGCCGGCCGAGTGGCGCGATGGCCAGCTGCCGCCCAACTGGTTGGATATCGTGGTGGACAACTTCATCCGGGACGCAGACGCGGTGCTGGCGCGCGGGGGGCTGCTGGCGGTGCCGGCCCTCGGACCGGGCTCCCGCGCCAACCCGGTGGCGCTGATCGTGCAGAAGGGACGCCGGGACCTCTTCGAGCGCGGGTGCTGGGTGGCCATCCACAACTATACCCTCAACCATCCCCTGGACTACCCCGACGACGACGTCAACCAGCTCGGCCGGCCCCTGACCGAGGAGGAGTACCGCCGCTACGCCCGCTGGGCGTACAGCGACCTGACCTACGAGGAGATCGTGGCGCGCGGCATCCCCATCAGCGCGTCGGACTACCACAAGTTCCAGAACTGGGCCTGGGACGGCCGGCCTATGGAGGTGGTGAACCAGCTGCGGGCCACCAGCAAGCGCCCCGGCAGCACGCCCATCGAGGACCCCAACTGCTTCCGCGGGTTCGAGGCCGCCGGCAAGATGATCCACGACGCGCTGGGCTTCTACGTGCCGGTGATCAGCACCGAGGGCGGGCCGGTAGTGGGCTGGGGTGACGACCAGCGCTACGCCAAGGTCAACCCCCAAACCCACATGGAGTGGCAGCTGGGCATCGTGCGCTTCATGCAGACCCAGGCGCCCCGCTGGTACTTCGCCATGTGCACGTGGCTGCTGGCCTCCCGCCCCCTGGGCGACTTCAACCCCACCTGGGAGCAGATGTCGTGGTACACCCACTTCTGGGACCTGCAGTTCGGCCTGAACGGCCGGCTCCCGGTGGTGCAGGCGCTGAAGGACGAGCCCTCGGTGGTGCGGCCGGAGCTGCGCCAGGGAAACGCAGCAGTGGTGGGCGTGGTGCGCCTGGAGGACGGACGGCCCGCAGCCGGCCTGCCCCTGCGGCTGACCGGCCAGGGCCGCGACCTCACCACCACCACCGATGCAAACGGCGCCTATCGCTTCGAGGGGCTGGCCGCCGGCGTCTACCGCCTGTCCACGGGCGACACGGTGCTGGCCGAGAGCATCTCGGTGGCGGCGGACACAACCGCTACCCACGACGTGCGCCTGCCGGCCGGCCGACAGAGCGCCCTCTCCGGCCGGGTGGCGGACACCGCCGGCTCAGTGCAGCGGGGAGCGGTGGTCACCCTGCGGCGAGGGCAAACAAGGGTGGCCGAGACGACCACGGGCTCCGACGGCCGCTATCGCTTCACCGGCCTGCCCGCGGGCAGCTACTGGGTGAGCACCGAGGGGGCAGGCGTGGCCGGCATCGTCCTGGACGGCTGGGGCGCAGCCACGGTGGACCTGACGGTCCCCGCGCCGCCGGGCATGCGCTACCGAGTGGTCACCAAGCGCCTGCTCAGCCGCGCCGAGACGGGCAACGACCGCAAGTTCTACGGCCGGGTGCTGGACCGGGCCGGCAACGGGATGAACGGCGTGCAGGTGGAGATGGCCTGGCTCAACGCGGCGCCCGGCACCCAGTTCCCCCGCCAGACCACGCCGCGCGACCCCTTCAAGCCGGCGGGCAACTTCGAGTTCCTGCACAGCCCCGGCGAGTTCGTGCTGCGGGTGGTGCAGGGGGACTGGCCCAGCGACGAGGCCGACGGCCTGAAGACGGTGGGCGTGCCGGGCCGCGAGGGGGATCCCATCACCTACGAGGTGAACTTCCAGCTGCTGCCCACGGCGCCGCCGGGCAACGGCCGCATTCACGGCGTTATCACCAACGGCGCCGGCCTAGGGCTCACCCTTCGGTCGGGGTCGCGCAGCTGGGCGACGGTGCTGGGCGACGACGGCGCGTTCAGCTTTGAGGGCTTGCCGGCCGGCGACTACCGGGTGATCCTGGAGGGAGCCGGCCAGGTGGGCGCCCTCTCCTTGGCCGAGGGAGCTACCCAGCGCTTCGACTACACCCACACCGTTGCCCCGCCGCCCACGCCGGAACCGCAGCCGCAGCCCACCACCGGCGCCATCGCCGGCATGGTGACCCTGGCTACAGGCCACCCGGCCGTTAACACCCGCGTGCTGCTCTACCGGGACGACAGCTTCGTGGCCCAGCAGGTGACCGACCAGGCCGGCGCCTTTCGCTTCGACGGCGTGGCGCCCGGCGTCTACCGGCTGGACGTGGCCGCCCTCGGCCCACAGGCCACCGGCGTGGTCGTGCGCGCCGGGGAGACCACGACGGTCAGCCTGCGCCTGCCGCCGGCCGAGCCGAGCCCGCCGGGCAAGCCGCTGGCGGCCTACATGCTCTTCGGCAGCACCCGCTCCGGGCTGGTGCTGTTCGACGTGGCCCTGCCGTATGTGCGGCGGCACGGCCTCACCGCCGGCTTCAGCCTGGACGACGCCAAACAGGCGCGCACGGTCACCATCGTGGGCGGCGAGGACGTGGTGGGCGCCATCGGCGAGCAGACCCTGCGGGACGCCGGCTGCCAGGTGCAGCGGCTGCCGGGCGATCCCTTTGCCCTGGCGGAGGCGTTGCAGCTATGAGAGCCGGTCGTCCAGCCCGCTGGTGGGAGCGCTTGATGCTTTGGCTCAGCGGCGCAGCGGTCGTCGAGGGCCCGGAGGAGGGCGGGCCGTCTGCCGAGACCCCGCCGTCCCGGCCCACGCCGCCCACCAGCCCCTCTCCATTGCCCCCCGAGGGCGCGCCGCCAACGCCCGGCGCCCCTAGCCCTCTTGTCCCGCCCAAAGCCCCGGAGGAGGATCTGGCCGTGTCCGACGAAGTGATCAACGACGCAGTGGCCTACGGCGTGTCCATCGCGGTGGCCGACGTGCCGGTGGGCGCCACCTACTGGCGGGCAGTCCGCGTCCACCACCTCACCCCTGACGAAAACCACGGCAACCACCACATCTTCCTGGACGCGCTGGACGAGGCCGGCCGGAGGGTCTACGGCGCGCGGGCGCGGGTGACCTGGGAGGGGGGTGAGCAGGTGGTGACCGTTGACAAGCCCCTGAACGAGCCGGGCGCCAACTTCCCCATGTGGAAGTGGCAGGTGTGCGCGGTGGAGATGCTCGGCCTGCCCAGCGACCGGGTGGTGAACCTGCACACGGCGCACCCCGACGAACCGCCAGGCACGGGCAACACCCTCTTTCACCACTCCTTCCACATAGACTTCCGCCGCACCGTCAAGGCCGCCCCACAGCCGCCCGCGCAGAGCGTCATCCGCGGCCGGGTGAGCCGGGCCGCGGGGAAGACCCTGGTGCTGACGCGCGACGGCGCGGCGGTGGCCAGCACCGTGCTGGACGCCGCCGGCGAGTTCAGCTTCACCGGCCTGCCCGCGGGCGCCTATCAGCTGCTGGTGGAGGGCACCGGCGTGCAGTCGGCGCTGTTGACCGTGGACGGCACCAACACCGTCACGGTGGACCTGGAGCTGCCGGCGGCGCCGCCGCCCGCCAAGCCGCTGAGCCGGTATGTGCTCTTCGGGCCGGCCGCCTCCTCGCGCACCGCCGTCTATCTGAGCCTGGCGCGGGAGTACCTGGCGCGCAGCCGGCCCACCTTCGGCTTCTCGGCCGAGGAGGCCAGGCTGGCGCGGCGGGTGGTGATCATCGGCGAGACAGCCGACGTGAGCCAGGAGGTGGAGGCGGAGCTGATCGCGGCCGGCTGCCAGGTGCGCCGCATCCGCGGCACGCCGGAGGAGGTGGCCGCAGCGTTGAAGGCGCTGGACGGCGGGCACAGCGTTTTCCTGCCCACGACGCCCGGTGGGTCCTAGGAGCCTCCGACCAGGCGGTAGGCCTCGCAGTTGACATCCGCCCCAACCTGTGGTACATTGCCGGCCGCAACTGAACACCCCCACAGGCGATGATGGAGACGAGTACGCAGGCCCTCCCTGCCCAGCGAGCCCGGGACGGTGGAAGCCGGGCCTGGCGACCCTGCGGAAAATCCCTCCGGAGCCGCGTACTGAACGGGGACCCTTCCCCAAGTAAGCACCGCCGGGTCGAGGCCCGTTACAGCCCGGGGATGTGATGGCATCCCACCGAGCGGGCGGCGGCGCACGGCGCCGCTGCCAAGAAGGGTGGTACCGCGGGAAGCGAAAGCTCTCGTCCCTGGTGGACGGGAGCTTTTTTCTAGCCGCGTATTTCACGTGTTGGACGAGTTCGGCTGCCGTCTTGCGGCGCTTGCCGGGTTCGGAGCGGTCCGCCGTTCGCACGTGGGCGTGCGAACTCCGCCCACGGTCACGCGTTGGGCCTCGTCCTCGTGGCCCTCGTGGAGCTCGCACCGATAGGCCGTTCGCACGTGGGCGTGCGAACTCCGCCCACTGATCGCCGATCACCGATCACCGTTCACCGATCACCGATCACCGACCGCCGTTCACCGTTCACCGACCGCGAGGTCCTCATGTTCCAACCTGTACCTACCAAGCCTGACTTCATCGCCCAAGAGCACCAGATCCTCGACTTCTGGGCCCGCACCGACGCCTTTCGCAAGCTGTGGGCCATGAACAAGGGCAAGAAGCGCTGGTCCTTCGTGGACGGCCCCATCACCGCCAACGGCCCCATGGGCGTGCACCACGCCTGGGGCCGCACCTACAAGGACCTCTACCAGCGCTTCTACGCCATGCGCGGCTACGACGAGCGCTTTCAGAACGGCTTCGACTGCCAGGGGTTGTGGGTCGAGGTCAACGTGGAGCGCGAGCTGGGCTTCAAGTCCAAGCGCGACATCGAGGCCTTCGGCCTGGCCGAGTTCGTCAACCTGTGCAAGCAGCGCGTCCTCAACTTCGCTGCTATCCAGACCGAGCAGTCCATCCGCCTGGGCTACTGGATGGACTGGAACGACCCCGACCAGCTGCGCTGGCTGCGGGACAAGCTGGCCGAGGACCCCGGCCAGGTGATCACCGTCCAGGGCCCCCACGGCCCCGTCACCGACACCGTGGAGCAGATCGTCGGCCGGCTGGGCATGCCGGAGCTGGGCGGCTCCTACTTCACCTTCTCCAACGAGAACAACTACCAGATCTGGGGCTTCCTCAAGCGGTGCTGGGAGAAGGGGTGGCTCTACAAGGGCACCGACGTCATGCCCTGGTGCGACCGCTGCGGCACTGGCATCAGCCAGCACGAGATCGTCACCGACGGCTACGAGGAGATCACCCACACCTCCATCTACGTCCGCTTCCCTCTGCTGGACGAGGGCGGCCGGCAGCGGCTGGACCAGGCCACGGGGCTGCCGGAGGCGCTGCTGGTGTGGACCACCACCCCCTGGACCCTGACCAGCAACGTGGCCGCGGCCGTGGGGCCGGAGATGGACTACGTCAAGGTGCAGCAGGACGGCTGGGTCTACTACCTGGCCAAGGGCACAGTCAAGCGCGCGCTGGCCGGCAAGTTCACGGTGTTGGGCGAGCTCAAGGGCAAAGAGCTGGTCGGGTGGACCTACGCCGGGCCCTTCGACGACCTGCCCGCGGTGCAGGAGGCCTTCCAGCGCCAGGGCTACACCCACACCGTCATCCCCTGGAAGGACGTGGGCGAGGCCGAGGGCACCGGCATCGTGCACATCGCGCCCGGCTGCGGCGCCGAGGACTTTGCGCTCAGCAAACAGCTCAACCTGCCCGTCATCGCGCCCCTGGACGAGAACGGCGTCTACCTGGAGGGCTTCGCCTGGCTCACCGGCCGCAACGTCCACGGCGTGGCCGAGCCCATCTTCGACGACCTGCGGGCCAAGGGCCGCCTCTACCGGCTGGAGGACTACACCCACCGCTACCCGGTGTGCTGGCGCTGCAAGACCGAGCTGATCTTCCGCCTGGTGGACGAGTGGTTCATCAGCATGGGCGAGGTGTACGACAAACCGCGCGACCAGCTCACCCCGGAGGAGGTGGAGCGCAGCCTGCGCTACCAGATCATGGAGGTGGTGGACCAGATCCGCTGGATCCCCGCCTTCGGCTACGAGCGGGAGCTGGACTGGCTGCGCAACATGCACGACTGGATGATCAGCAAGAAGCGCTACTGGGGCTTGGCCCTGCCCATCTGGGTGTGCGAGAACCCCGACTGCGGCCACTTCCACGTCATCGGCTCGGAGCACGAGCTGGAGGAGCGGGCCATCGAGGGGTGGGAGGTGTTCAACGGCCACACGCCGCACCGGCCGTACATCGACGCGGTCAAGATCGCCTGTCCCCGGTGTGGCAGCAAGGCCAGCCGCATCCCCGACGTGGGCAACCCCTGGCTGGACGCGGGCATCGTGCCCTTCAGCACCCTGGGCTACCGCACCGACCCGGAGTACTGGCGACGGTGGTTCCCCGCCGACCTGATCAGCGAGAGCTTCCCCGGCCAGTTCCGCAACTGGTTCTACAGCGTGCTGGCCATGGGCACCGTGCTGGAGCGCCGGCCCCCCTTCCTCACCAACTTCAGCTACGCCACCCTACTGGGCGAGGACGGCCGGCCCATGCACAAGAGCTGGGGCAACGCCATTGACTTCCACGACGGCGCGGAGAAGATCGGCGTGGACGTGATGCGCTGGATGTTCCTGCACCACGACCCGGAGCAGAACCTGCTCTTCGGCTACCACCGGGCCGACGAGACCCGCCGTCGCTTCCACATCCCCCTGTGGAACGTCTACAGCTTCTTCGTCACCTACGCCAACCTGGCGCCGGACTGGCGCCCACGGCCCGACGGCTGGCGCACCCCGCCGCCCGCCATCACCTCCCCATCTACCCACCAACCGACCGACCACTCTCCCAATGCCCTCCTCGATCGCTGGATCGTGGCCCGCGTCCAGCAGCTGGTGACCACGGCCACCGAGCGGCTAGAGGCCTACGACGCCGAAGGAGCCACCGACGCCTGCGAGGTCTTCCTGGACGACCTGAGCAACTGGTACGTGCGCCGCAGCCGCCGCCGCTTCTGGGACGGCGAGCCCGCTGCGCTGGACACGCTGTACTACGTGCTGGTCACCTTCGCCCGCGTGCTGGCGCCCATGATCCCCTTCCTGGCCGAGGCCATGTACCAGAACCTGGTGGTGGAGGGGCAAAAGGGGGTGGCCGGCGCCGAGCCGCCGGAGAGCGTGCACCACACCTTCTGGCCGGAGGCGGACCTGGCGCTGGTGGACCCGCAGCTCCTGGCCGACATGGACCTGGCCCGGGCCGTGGTCAGCCTGGGCCACGCCGATCGGGTGGCGGCCAACCTGAGGGTGCGGCAGCCGCTCAGCAGCATCAAGGTGGTGGCAGCCGGCAAGGCGGCCAGCATCGCCCGCTTCGCCGACCTGATCGCCGACGAGCTGAACGTCAAGCGCGTCGAGGTGGTGGAGGGCGAGGCGGAGCTGGTGACCTACCGCATCCTGCCGGTGAACAAGGTGCTGGGGCCCCGCTTCGGCAAGGACTTCCCGGCGGTGCGGGCCGCCCTGGCCGCGGCCGACCCCTACGCCGTCGCGGCGGCCGTGGCGGCCGGCCAGCCGGTGCGCCTGAGCATCAACGGCCAGGAGGTGGCCCTGGCCCCCGACGAGGTGCTGGTGCAGGCCGAGCCGCGGCCCGGCCTGCAGATCACCAACGACCCGCAACGGGGCATCGTGGTGGCCCTGGACACGGTGGTGACGCCAGAGCTGCGGGCGGAGGGGCTGGCGCGCGAGGTGGTGCGCCGCATCCAGCAGATGCGCAAGGACGCCGGCTTTGCGCTCAGCGACCGCATCCACACCACCTACGCCACGGACGACGCCGAGCTGGCGGCGGCCATCCAGGCTCACGCGGCGTACATCCAGAACGAAACCCTGAGCCTGTCGCTGATTGCGGGGCAGCCCGCCGCCGGCGCTTGGACGCTCGCCGAGGAGCTGGACGGCGCCTCGCTGACCCTGGGCGTGGCTCGCGCGGCCGCGTAGCGCAAACCCGACGAAACGCCGGCGAATGGCCTCCGATTTCCCGCGGCGCCCGGCAGGACGGCCTTGTCGGGCGCCGCTTGCTTGCACATCTGGTGGATCAAGGTACAATACGTGCTACGGCGATCTGTCGCCGGACGGCCGCAGCGCTGCGGCCGGCGTGCGAGGACGCAGGATAAGCACCCATGAAGCCCGACTACAGTCGTTTGCGTCAGAAGCTGGAGGCCGAACGGGCCGAGCTGTTGGATGCCATCAGCCGCTACGAGGTCGTGGCGCGGCAGAAGAGGCCCGGCTTGGGAAACCACATGGCCGACGACGGCACCGAGGCCTTCGAGCAGGCGGCCAGCCTCGCCCTCCATCGCAACGAGCAGGCCCTGCTCGACCAGGTGGAGCGAGCCCTGGCACGCATGGACAAGGGAACCTACGGCGTCTGCGAGCGGTGCAGCGAGCCCATTGACTACGCCCGTCTCGAGGCCCTGCCCTACGCCTCCCTCTGCATCCGCTGCCAGGCCTACGTCGAGATGCCTCGCTTCAACGGCAAACGACACGCCTAAACCGTCTTAACCTCTCCATGCAGAAGAAAATCTGGCCCGGCTGGCTGGTGTTGCTGGTCGCGGCCATCGTCCTGGCCGTGGACCAGACGACCAAGCGCTGGATCGAGCGCAACCTGGCCATCGGCGAGTCGCTGGTGCCCTTCCCCGCGCTGGCCGACACCTTCACCATCACCCACCTGACCAACACCGGCGCTGCGTTCGGGCTGTTTCGCGACCAGCGCGCGCTGCTGCTGGTGATCGCCGCCGTGGTGATCGTGGCCATCGTGGTCTACGCGCGCTATCTGCCCCACGATCGGGTGGCGGTGCAGATCGCGCTGGGCCTGCAGCTGGGCGGCGCACTGGGCAACAACCTCTTCGACCGGGTCCGCCTGGGCCACGTCACCGACTTCCTTTACTTCCACAACCTGCCGATCATCAACCGCCCTTGGCCGGCCTTCAACGTGGCGGACATGGCCATCGTGTCCGGGGTGGCGCTGCTGGCGCTGGTGCTCCTGCGCGAGGGGGAGCCCGCCAAGCCGCAGCCTGCAGCCGTCGAGCACAACGTGGACGAGCAACAGCCGGTGTGAGGGCTTCCACGAGCAAGATCGTTTGGGAGTACGACCCTGCCGGCCGCAAGCCCCAAATCCTCACGGCGGAGGACGCGCGCAAGCGGCTGGAGGCGGGCAACCGCGCCTTTGCCGGCCTTCGCCAGCAGCCGGAAGGCGGCACCCCGCAGGTGGTTCATCTCTCGCCGGCGGACCTGGGCGTGGCCGACGAGCCGGGCCGCGCGCCGGCCCAGGCGCCTTTCGCGGTGATGTTGGGCTGCGCCGATGCGCGCGGCCGGGGACGCTGGCCGACCCGCCGGCCGACGGGGCAGCCTTCCACGCCCTAGCCGAGAGCTTGGCCAAAATGCCCTGGATCGAGCGCCTGCTGAACCGGTAGCCTCGTACCTCGTCTGTCCACCTTTCGCTCTCGGAGGAGGCATGGCCGTGCGCTGAAACGGGGGAACCAGCGCGCGCGGCGCGACCTGCGTCGTCGTCGGTCCGAGTTGCCAGCAGACGCCGACCGGCCTAGAATAGGGCCATGCTCACCGCTGACACCATCGCTGTCGGTCCCCTGCCAGCCATGCCACCGGGGGACGTGCCGAAGCATCCATGACCACCTCTCGCTTCGCCGCCCTGCGCCACCGGGACTATCGGCTGGTGTGGAGCGGCCAGTTTGTGTCCATCGTGGGCACGCAGATGCAGCTGGTGGCGATCAACTGGCACGTCTACCAGGTTCTGCAGGGCACGACCCTAACCTTCAACCTCCTGGGCCGTCCCATCGCCCTCAGCGGCGAGGCCCTGGGCCTGGGCGGGGTCGGCCTGGTGCGCATCGTGCCCATTGCGCTGTTTGCCCTGGTGGGTGGCACCTTGGCGGACGTGCTGGACCGCCGCCGACTGTTGGTGCGCACGAACAGCCTGGCAGCCCTGTTCGCGGCGCTGCTGGCGCTGGCCAGCTTCAGCGGCAACGATCGCCTGGGGGTCATCTACGCGCTGACGGCGGCCAGCTCGGCCACCATGGCCTTCTCCGGCCCGGCCTTCCAGGCGATCATCCCCAACCTAGTGCCGCGACAGGACCTGACCAACGCGATCAGCCTCAACTCGCTGATGCGCCAGGTGGCCTTGATCCTCGGCCCCGCGCTGGCGGGCGTGACCATGGCTGCCGCTGACATCGGCTGGGTCTACGCGGCCAACGCGGTCTCCTACGTGGCCATTATTGCGGCGCTGCTGGCCATCCGCTATCGGGGAGGGCCGGCTGCGCAGGACACCCACCTGGGCTGGGCCGCCATCGCCGAAGGGTGGCGCTTCGTGCGCGGGGCGCGGCTGATCTGGAGCAGCATGGTGCTGGACTTCTTCGCCACCTTCTTCAGCTCGGCCCGCAACCTGCTGCCCCTGGTGGCCGGCGAGGTGCTGCGCACCGACGAGCGGGGCTATGGCCTGCTGGCCACGGCCGACGCGGTCGGCTCCCTGGTGGCAGGCCTGGTGGTCTCCCTGCGCCGGGACATCTATCGCCAGGGCCTGGTGCTGCTGGCCAGCGTGGCGCTCTACGGCTTGGCCACAGCCCTCTTCGGCCTGGCCACCAGCTTTGCGCTCAGCTATCTCTTCTTCGCCCTGGTGGGCGCCAGCGACACCGTGTCCACCATCATCCGCCAGACCCTGCGCCAGACGGTGACCCCGGACCGCCTGCGCGGGCGCATGACGGGCATCAACCAGATCTTCTTCATGGGCGGGCCGCAGCTGGGCGAGCTGGAGGCAGGCTTGGCCGCCTCGGTGCTGGGCGCGCCCCTGGCCATTGTCACCGGCGGGCTGGCTACCGTGGCCGTCACCGGCTTGATCGCCTGGCGCTATCCTGACCTGGTGCACTACCGCCGCTCGGAGGTGTAGAGGAGTTGGCGGCGCCCCCGGCCGCAGCTATAATCGAGGCCGACCGGTTCGACCGTCGCTCCCCCAGCCAGCCCGTTCTAGCGTCTGCAGAGGTGCCTATGGCGCAGTATCTCCTGTCCTACCGCGACCGCGTCGGCGCTCGCCCCGACAAGTTCTACAAGACCACCCTTTTCAGCGGCCAGCACCTGATGTTGGGCCTGAACTGTCTGGAGCCGGGCCAGGTGCAGCCCGTCCACGACCACGCCGACCAGGACAAGTTCTACGCGGTCCTGGAGGGCGAGGGCGTGTTCACGGTGGGGGAGGAGGAACAGGTGGCCGGCCCGGGGATCGTCGTCTGGGCGCCGGCCGGCGTGCCCCACGGCGTGCGCAACGAGGGCCAGCAGCGGCTGGTGCTGCTGATGGGCATCGCGCCGCCGCCGTGAGCTAGCCCAGCAGCTCTCGCAGCACGTCCGGACGGTCGGTGATGATGCCGTCCACCTCCAGGGCAATTAGCCGTTGCATCTCGGCGGGGTCGTTCACGGTCCAGGTGTTCACCTGCCAGCCTCGGCGATGGGCCGCGTCCACCAGCGCCGGGGTCACCTGCTCGTAGTGGGGATGCAGCGCGGCCAGGCGCAGGAAGCGCCGCGGCCAGCCGCGGTTGAGCCCCGGCGGCAGGTCGGGCGCGTAGAGCAGCCCCAGGGGGACCTCCGGCGCCATCCTGGATAGCCGCCACAGCAGCACAGGGTTAAAGGAAGACACGACGCAGCGGCCCAGCAGTCCGTGGCGACGGACGGCCTCTACAATCCCTGCCTCCAGGCCGTCGCTGGCCAGGGTGAAGCGCTTGGCCTCGATGTTGACGAAGCAGTGGGCCGGCAGGGCCTCGAGCACCTCGTCCAGGGTGGGGATGGGCTCGCCGGCGAAGGGGGGGCCGAAGTGGCGGCCGGCGTCTAGCTCCCGCAGCTGGGCCAGGGTGCTGGTCACGACGCGGCCGCTGACGCCGCAGATGCGCTGCAGGTCGTCGTCGTGGAACACCACCAGGTGGCCGTCGGCCGTGCGCTGGACGTCGAACTCCACGCCGTCGGCGCCGGCCTGGATGGCCGCCCGCATGCCGGCTACCGTGTTCTCCGGCGCCAGGCCGCGCGCGCCGCGGTGGCCGATGTTGCGGGGGCGGGGAAGGGAAGGAGGGCGATGGTTAATGGTCAATGGTCAATGGCCAATGGCCAATGGTCAATGGTCAATGGTTAACGGTTAATGGTTAACGGTTAATGGTTAACGGTTAATGGTTATGGGCGAATGGCGAATGGGAGCGGCTGTGGATTGGCGCGGTCGTGGTTTGGGCCAAAATCCCGTTCATCTCGCGGGAAGTGCATCTGGGAGCGGCTGTGGATTGGCGCGGTCGTGGTTTGGGCCACTGGGGCGTGTTGGGCAGCGCAGGCGACCGGGTTACACCGACAGCAACCTGCGCAGCCTCTGCCGCCAGCGAGCCCAGGGGGAGCCGGGCGCCGACGACGGCGGCAAGGGCGGCTCTGCGTCCGGCAGGCCGAGGGCCTCCCGCAGCGGCTTGGCCATGCGATAGGGGGTCCACGGCGGGTCCCACGCCCATCGCACCTCGGCGCTGGCCACGCCGGGCGCGCTCAAGATCGCCTGCCGCGCCTCCTCCAGGATGCGGTCGGCCGCCGGGCAGTGGGGCGTGGTCAGGGTGAGGGTGACCACGGCGTGTCCGGCGGCCGACACGTCTACGCCGAGCACCAGTCCCAGGTCCACGAGGTTTTGGCCCAGGAGGGGATGCACCACGGTGCGCAAGGCTTGGTGCACGGCGGTCTGAGCGGACATGGCTGCGCGGATGGCTGACGCCCGTCGGCGGCTGAGCCGGTCGAAGCTGCGTCCCGGGGCCTTCGCCCAGCTTAGGCGCCGGCTGCTGCCTCAGGCCCAGGCCACAGGACGCTCGTCCTCATCGCTCACTTGTAGTCGTAGAACCCCTTGCCGGTCTTCCGGCCGAGCTGGCCGGCGGTGACCATGCGGGTGAGCAGCGGCGGCGACTTAAAGCGCGCCTCGCCGTACTCCTGGAAGAACACGTCGGCCACGCTCTTGATCACGTCCAGGCCGATGAAGTCGGACAGGGCTAGGGGACCCATGGGGTGGTTGGCGCCCAGCTGCATGGCCGCATCAATGTCGTCTCGGCTGGCCAGGCCCTGCTCGTACACCCGAATGGCGTCCAGCAGGTAGGCTACCAGCAGGCGGTTGACGATGAAGCCGGGGCTGTCCTTGGCCAGCACCGCTGTTTTGCCCAGGCTCTCCACAAAGCCACGTGCGGTGGCGATGGCGCTCTCGCCGGTCATCAGGCTGGGCACCAGCTCCACCAGCTTCATCACCGGCACCGGGTTGAAGAAGTGGACGCCCAGCACCTTGTCCCCGCGCTTGGTCGCGGAGGCGATGGCGGCGATGGAGATGGAGGAGGTGTTGGTTGTCAGGATCACCTCGGGCGGGCAGGTGCGATCGAGGTCGGCGAAGACCTTTTGCTTGGTGGGCAGGTCCTCATAGACGGCCTCCACCACGAAGTCGCTGTCGGCCAGGTCCTCGATCCGCACCGTGCCGGTGATGCGGGCCAGGGCGGCCTCCATGTCGGCCGGGGCCAGCTTGCCCTTCTCTACGGCCTTGGCCATGGACTTCTGCACCCGCCCCAGCCCGCGGGCCAGCGCCGGGTCGTCCAACTCGACCACCGTGACCTCGTAGCCGGCCTTGGCGCAGACCTCGGCGATGCCGGAGCCCATCTGGCCGCAGCCGACGATCCCAATCTTCTTGATGTCCATGGGTGGGAATTTGCCTCCTTGCAAAGGGCGTGTGATGGGTTGCGCTCAGCCCTGCGTCGGAGCGGAATGGCTCTGCGCAGGGAGTGGGCAGCTTAGGGTTTTGGTTTGCGCGGGGCCGGCCGGGACGAGGAGGCTCGGGCGCGAGGCCTGGCCTCCTTCGGCGCAGCCCGCCGGCCGCCGGGTGGCTGCGCCTGGGCCGCATCGGGCGGTTGGACCCCCTCCGCCGCCTCCGGCTCGGCGGTGGAGCCGGCTGCGGCCAGCTCGATCTGGGCCAGCAGGGCCTTGATCTGGCTCTGATGCCGCAGCTCCGCCTCTTCCAGCCGCTGCCAGAGGGCCTGCACGTCCGGGGGATCGTCCTCGCTGCGCTGGCCCTTGTACCAAGCCAGCGACTGGTTGGCGCCGACCAGCAGGAAGTTGAGCTTGCTCAGCGTGCCTTTGCGCTGTTCCCCCTGCGCCAGCAGCCTCTCGTTGACGCCGACGGCCACCGGGCTGCGGCCCAGCAAGCGCAGGGCGCGGCTGAGCTCTGCCAGGCTCTCCTGGGTGTCCTCGATCAGGCCGTCCAGCAGCGCGGCGAAGTCGGCTTTGGGCGTGGCGCGGCGATAGGCCTGGTAGATGGCCAGGTAGGTCCGCCGCGCCCGCAGGGCCGCCAAGAGCCGCGGTATCAGGGTGGCGCCGGGGGCTGCCGGCTGAGCCGCCTCCTCGGCGCCGGTCCCCTGTGGGGTCGCCGGTTGAGGTTCCGCCGCCGGCTGTCCACCCTCCTCCGCAATCCCGTCCCACAGGCGATGCCCCGGGGTGGGCCCGTCCCCTAGGCGGTGGGCCACCAGCTGCAGCCACTCGCGGCTGAAGTAGAGCTGCCGGGCCTCCTCCGGCAACGCGTTGAAGAAGCCTCTGGGGTTGTGCTGGCTGCGGTGGCACTCCCAGGCCGCGCGGCGCCGCTCGGAGAAGTCGGCCACTTCTACCACCACGGCGACCTCCTCGTCGGGCGTCGCCATCAGGGGCAGCTGCTGGCCGTTCAGGGCCACGCGGTAGCCCTGCAGCGTAGGCGCCAGGGCAAAGAAGCTGGCGGGCGTGACCCGGGCGTAGAGCTTGGCCACTGCCCAGGCCGGCCCCAGGTCGGGACGGTAGGCGGGGTCGGCGGCCGCCTCCCACGCGGCCAGGGCGATGCGGTGGATGGCTAGGTGGTCGGGGTGGCCGTAGCCGCCGTGGCTGGGGTGGGTGAACATCACCTGCGGCCGCACCTGGCGCAGGATGGCCACCACCTGGGCCGTGGCCTCCGCCTCCTCCAGCTCGGCCACGCGGCCGTCCGGCCAGTCCAGCCAGCGCAGGTCCTGGATGCCCAAGGCGCGGCAGGCGCACTCCAGCTCGCGCGTGCGCACCTGGGCCAGGTTCTCCCGCGTGGCGCCGTACTCCGGCGGCGAGAAGATGGTAGCGGCCTCCCCGCGGGTGGCGCAGACCAGGGTGACGGCGACCCCCTCGGCTGCGCAGCGCGCCAGCGTGCCGCCTACGGAGACCTCGTCGTCGGGGTGGGCGAAGAGGGCCAGCAGGCGCTTAGCGGCAGGGGAGGAAGCGGACGGCATGGAGCGGGGGTCCTCAGGCTTCTTTGGGCAGGATGCGCACGGGCGCCGGGCTGAGCTGCTGGAAGCGCCGGGCGTCGGCCTCCGAGCCGACGATGGCGCCGTAGTGCATGGGCACCGCTAGGCCCGGCTGCAGCAGCCGCACCGCCTCCACCGCCTCCTCGGCGTCCATGACGTAGGTGCCGCTGACCGGCAGCAGCGCGATGTCCGGCCGCAGGCCCTTCATCTCCGGGATGGCGTCGGTGTCGCCGGCGTGGTAGATGCGCTGGCCGCCCAGGGTCACCACGAAGCCCAGGTGGCCGGCCGACTTGGGGTGGAACTTCTTGTTGAGGTTGTAGGCGGGCAGCACCTCGATGGACACCCCTCGCACCGTCAACCGATCGCCGGGCTTCACCACGTGGGCGCCGCCGTTGAGGGTGCGGGCCACGGTGGCGTTGGTGACGATCTCGGTCTGCGGGGTGCGGATGCGGTCAATGTCCGGCTTGGAGTAGTGGTCGTAGTGCTCGTGGGTGATGAGGATCAGGTCGGCCGGCGGGCTGTTGGGGGGCAGTTGCCAGGGGTCAATGTAGACAGTGACGTCGCCGTCAATGCGGAAGCTGTCGTGGCCAAGCCAATGGATGTTCTCGATCATGGTGGTGACCTCCCGCTGTGGCAAGCTTCACAATCGCACGCCCATTATAGCGCACCTGACGGCCGACCAAAAAACGGCGCGATGAGCGCTGTAGGGCAACTCCCCAGGAGTTGCCCTACGCCTGCTCTACGCCTTCGGCGCCGTCGAGATCAGGTGCAGCAGGTCGAGCTGGGCCTTGTCCACCGCGTCCGGCGTGCCGGTCATGGGCTCCATCGCCTGCTGGTTCTTGGGGAAGGCGATCACCTCGCGGATGGACTGCTCGCCGGCCAGCAGCATGATGAAGCGATCAATGCCCAGGGCGATGCCGCCGTGGGGGGGCGTGCCGTACTCGAAGGCCTCCAGCATGTGGCCGAACTTGGTCATGGCGGCCTCGGGCGTGTGGCCCAGCAGGCGGAACATGCGCTCCTGCACGTCGCGGCGGTGAATTCGGATGCTGCCGCCGCCCAGCTCGATGCCGTTGAGCACCAGGTCGTAGGCGTTGGCGCGCACGCTGCCGGGGTCGCTCTCCAGGCGGTCCAGGTCCTCCGCCTTGGGCGAGGTGAAGGGATGGTGCACGGGCTCCCAGCGCCGCTCCTCGTCGTTCCACTCCAGCAGCGGGAAGTCCACCACCCAGAGGAAGCGGAACTGGTCGGCCGGGATCAGGCCCAGGTCGCGGCCGATGCGCAGGCGCAGCTCGCCCAGCGCCGCTGCCACCACCTTGTCGGTGTCCGCCACGATGAACACCACGTCGCCCGGCTCTACTTCGCAGCGCTGGGCGATGGCGGCCAGCTCCGTGGGGCTGAAGAACTTAGCGATGGGTGAGCGCGGGCTGCCCTCGCTCGGGTAGTCCAGCCAGGCCAGCCCCTTGGCGCCGAAGACCTTGACGACATCCTCGTAGGCCTTCACCTGCTCCCGCAGCTTGGTGCCGCTGAGGGCAGCCAGGCCTGGCCCGCGCACGGCCTTCACCCGCTGGCCCGCCTGCAGGGCCGCCGCCAGGAAGCCCACTTGGGTGTCGGCCAGCAGGTCGCCCAGGTCCTTCAGCTCCAGGCCGAAGCGGATGTCGGGCTTGTCGCTGCCGTAGCGCTCCATGGCCTCGGCGTAGGTCATGCGGGGAAAGGGGAGGCTGGGCGGCTCCCGGTCGGTGAGCTGCGCCACCAGCTCCCGGCAAAGGCCGCTGATCACCTCGATGATGTCCTCCTGGTCCACGAAGGACATCTCCACGTCCAGCTGGGTGAACTCCGGCTGGCGGTCAGCGCGCAGGTCCTCGTCGCGGAAACAGCGAGCGATCTGGAAGTAGCGGTCGTAGCCGGCCACCATCAGCAGCTGCTTGAACTGCTGAGGGCTCTGGGGCAAGGCATAGAACTTGCCGGGATGGACACGGCTGGGCACCAGGTAGTCGCGCGCGCCCTCGGGGGTGGACTTGGTCAGGATGGGGGTCTCGATCTCCAGGAAGTTGTGCGCGTCCATGTAGTCGCGCATCAGCTTGACCGCGCGATGGCGCAGGATGAGGTTGCGCTGCAGCCGCGGCCGCCGCAGGTCCAGGTAGCGATACTTCAGCCGCAGGTGCTCGTTGACCTCGATGTCGTCGCGGATCTCGAAGGGCAGGGGCTTGGCGGGGTTCTCCACCACCAGCTCTTGGGCCACCACCTCGACCTCGCCGGTGGCGATCTGGGGGTTCTCCATGCCCTCGGGCCGGCGGCGGACGACGCCCCGCACCGCCAGCACGTATTCGCTGCGCACCCGCTGGGCCGTCTCGTAGGCTGCGGGCGCCTCCGGGGTCACCACCACCTGGGTGACGCCGTAGCGGTCGCGCAGGTCAATGAAGATGATGTTGCCGTGGTCGCGGCGGTGGTAGGCCCAGCCGTTGAGGACAACTGCCTGGCCGGCGTGGACGGGCCGCAGCTCGCCGCAGGTGTGGGTGCGTTTGAGCATAGAACAAGCTGAATTCCTTGCAGCAATGAGATAGAAAGCACGAACGGAAGCCGATTATACCGCAGAGGCCGCGGCCGGACAACTCCCCCACTGCGGTGCGAGAGAAGAGGAAGCTACCACAGACGGACCGGGGTCGCCGATGGGACGGTAACCGACTACACGGACGGCGGTTCCACCGCCAGCCCCAGAGCAGCGGCGATCTCCCGGCCGTGGTCCCGCTCGTGGATGGCCATCACGCGGAAGATGCCGGCCACCGTGGTCTGGAAGCCCGCCGGGTGGGTGCCGCTGACGTCGAGCTGCTCCTCGCTGAGGCTGTCCAACAGGGCCAACGTGTCCTGGCGGCTGGCGCGGAGGCTTTCCAGCAGCTCGGCCACGGGGCGATCCTTGTGCTTGGCCACCTGGCGGCGGTTCCACACGTCCAGGGAGAACCCCTCGGGCAGAGGATCGCCGGCCAGGAAGCGCTGAACCGTGGCCTGAAGCCCTCGCTCGGCCACGGCCAGGTGGGCCAGGATGTCGTGGACGTTCCACTCGGGGTTCTCGGTGGCTGCCAGGGCGCGGTCGTCGGTGACCTGTGCGGCGACGGCCAGCAGATAGCTGCGGGCCGTGTCGAGCTTGGCCTTGAGCTTGGCTTTGCGGTCGGACATGGAAGGGCTCTCCTCTAGCTTTTATGTCTACTTAGACGATCAGGCCTCCACCGTGCATGGCCGTTCGGAGGGCCTCGTCCCGGCGGTCAACGCAATGGCGCACGCGGGCCAACCGGCCCCCGCAAGGCGCTACCCGGCCACCAGCCGCCACACCTGCGCCACCAGGAAGGTGACCACGAAGCCGATGGCCAGGGGCAACAGGGCGCCCACCGCGGCCCACTTGCGGCTGCCCGTCTCCTTGTAGATGGTGTAGATGGTGGTGCTGCAGGGGTTGTGCAGCAGGCTGAACAGCATCAGGTTGACCGCGGTGAGCAGCGTCCAGCCGCTGGCCTGGAACACCCGCATCAGGTCCTCGGTGTTCTCCAGCTCGAACAGCACCCCCGCGCCTGCGCCGACGTCGCTCATGCCCGTCACCAGCACCGTGAGCATCAGGATGGTGGGGATGACGATCTCGTTGGCGGGGATGGCCACGATGTAGGCCACCAGGATCACGCTGTTCAGCCCGATCAGCAGGCCGATGGGGTCCAGCAGGCGCACCAGGTGCTCGGCGATGCTGGCGCCGCCCACGTGCACGTTGGCCGTCAGCCAGATCACGGCGCCCGCGGGCACGGCGAACATCACTGCGCGGCCCAGGATGATGATGGTGCGGTCAATGAGGGAGGTGTAGATGGTCTGCAGCACCCGCGGCGGGCGGTAGGGAGGCAGCTCCAGGCTGAAGGTGGAGGGCTGCCCGCGCAGCACCGTGCGCGACAGCGCCCACGAGGCGGCAAAGCTGAACAACACCCCCAGCACGGCCACGCCGACCACCGAGAGCGCTGCGATCAGGCCGGCCCAGGGCGCGGCCACCAGCCCGCCCAGGAACAGGGTGGCGATCAGGATCTGCAGCGGCCAGCGGCCGTTGCACAGCGCGAAGTTGTTGGTGAGGATGGCGATCAGCCGCTCGCGCGGGCTGTCAATGATGCGGGTGGAGACCACGCCGGCCGCGTTGCAGCCGAAGCCCATCATCAGGCTCAGGGCCTGCTTGCCGTGCGCGCCCGCCTTCTTGAATAGGTTGTCCAGGTTGAAGGCCACCCGCGGCAGGTAGCCGAAGTCCTCCAGCAGGGTGAAGAGGGGGAAGAAGATGGCCATGGGCGGCAGCATGACGCTCACCACCCAAGCGGTGCTCAGGTACACCCCGTCAATCAGCAGCCCGGTCAGCCACCAGGGCAGGCCGATCAGGTCGGCCAGGCGGTGGAGCCAGGGGTAGACGACGCCGATCAGCAGGTTGGAGAGCAGCTGCGACGGGATGTTGGCGCCGCTGATGGTGATCCAAAACACCAGGGTGAAGAGCAGGATCATCAGCGGAAAGCCCCACACGCGGCTGGTGACCAGGCGGTCAATGGTGCGGTCCAGGTCAAAGCGCGGCTTCTCGCCCGGCCGGGTCACGGCGCGGTCGGCGATGCGCGCGGCCTCGGTGTAGATGGCCTCCATCAGCGCCTGGTGGTAGTCGCTGCCCACCTGCCAGCGCAGGCTGCGGGCGGTGGCCAGGATCTGATCGGGAGTGACGGCGGGCTGCGACGGACGCGCGGCCGGCCCGCCGGTAGACAGTGGTCCGGTGAGTTGCGCTGTCTGGCTCATGGCACAGGCTCCGGCTTGGCACTCAAGCTCTGCACGCTCTGGCTGCGCTCCTCGGCGCTGCCCCGGCTCAGGTCCCCCAGCTCGCCCAGGCGCACGGCCTCGGCGATGCGCTCGTCGCCGTCCAGCAGGCGCAGGGCCACCCAGCGCGCGTTGGGCAGGCCGGGAAAGGCAGCCTCGATCTGGCGGGTGAGGGTGGCGATGGCCTGTTTCAGGGCCGGCGGCTCGTTCTTGATCCGGTGCGGCCGGGTGACGATGCGGCCGGTGGCCACGTCGCTGATGGCCTGGAGCAGCTCCGGCAGCCCCTTGCCTCGCCGCGCCTCGGTGGGCACCACCGGCACCCCCAGGTCGCGGGCCAGGCGGCGGTGGTCAATCTGCAGGCGGTGGCGCCGAGCCTCGTCCATCAGGTTCAGCGCCACCACCACCCGGTCGGTGATCTCCAGCACCTGCAACACCAAGTTCAGGTTGCGCTCCAGCCGCGTGGCGTCCACCACCACCACGGTCACGTCGGGCTGGCCGAAGAGGATGAAGTCGCGCGCCACCTCCTCGTCCAGGCTGGTGGCCAGCAGGGAGTAGGTGCCGGGCAGGTCCACCAGCTTGTAGCGGTGGCCGCCGTACTCGAACCCGCCCTCGGCCCGGGTGACGGTCTTGCCCGGCCAGTTGCCCGTGTGCTGGCGCAGGCCGGTGAGCGCGTTGAACACGGTGCTCTTGCCCACGTTGGGGTTGCCGGCCAGCGCCACCACGAAGTCCCAGTCGGTCATGTCAATGCCCAGCTTGCGCAGGTTGGCGGCGTTGTGCACGGAGTGCACGGGGCACGCGGCGCAGCCGGCGGCCGCAGCCGGCAGGGGCTCCACGGTCACGGTGAAGCCGTCGTCGGCCGTCGTGAGCTGGTCGAGGGCGGTTACAGTCGGGCCATCGGTTTGAGACGACATACTGCTACCCAGTTTGGACGGTCCAAAAGACGCTCGTCCTCGCTCGCAGGTCCGCTCCTCGGTCACGCGGCGGGACCAGGGGCGTGACAGGCCGGAATACCTCCGATTTTCAGGACAAGCGCCTAGTTTGATGCTCGCTTTTCTCAGACGCAGCGCAGCCCGGGACGAGCCGAGTCGCCGGGCGGTCGCCGTCACGGCGACGACGGGGCCTCAGCCTCCTCAGGCCTTGGCTCTTGGCCGACCGTCGGCCGATCGCCGTTGGGCGACGCAGCCGGCGCCGGCCTGGGCGCCACATGGATCAGATCGGCCTGCTCCTTGCGCAGCGCGATCAGCGCGTCGCGGATGCGATAGGCGGTGGGGTCGCCGCTGGGGCTGACCAGCTCCGCCGTGACTACGGTGCCGGGCAGGATGCCCAGGTCCATGAAGCGGCGCCGCTCGGGCCCTCGGCAACGCGGGGAGATGCCCACCACCTCGGCCTGCTCGCCCAGGCGCAGCGCGCTCAGGGGGATGGCGGGAGGCGCTGCTTTGACCGCTTGTTTGCCTTCGGCCTCGGCCGGCTTGGGCACCACGGAGATGTTGGCGGCCAGCAGCGGCGCCAACACGTGCTCGTCGCCGTTGGCCCAGAAGCGCACCCGCTGTGGCGTCAGCTCGATCAGCCGCACCGCCATGCCGGGGTAGAGCCCCTCCGCCACCAGCTGCGCGTACACCACCTCCGGCTCGTCCTCGATGTGCACGATCTGCGCCGGCGTGTCCGGGGGCAGCGCAGTGAGGGGCTGGCCGCCGTGGGCCACGAAGCGGCCCGCCGAGTCGGGGATCGGGTCGCCGTGAGGGTCGTGGGTGGGGTGGCCCAGCCGCGCGGCCAGCGCGTCCACCTCCGCGGGCGGCAGGGTGTGCTCCAGCCGCTCCGCCTGGCCGTGCCAGTCGGCTTCGTCGTAGCCGGTCTGGTCCGCCAGGTAGCGCTCCCACAGGCGATGGGCGCGGATGATGTGCAGGGCAGCGTCTCGGCCTGCGGCGGTCAGGTGCAGATCGCCCCCCTGTGAGGTGAGGAGGCCAAGCTGTTCCATGTTCGCCAGCAGCTGCGCCACCCGATCGCGTGGGACCTGGAGCGCGCCGGCCAGGCTCTCCACCGTCGGCCGACGCCCTTTCATCTCCCACTTGTGGATGTGCTTGAGGGCGTCCTCGGTTAGCACCCGCTCGGTCAGCTCTCGGGTGCGGCGCCAGCGCGGCCACAGCCCGCGCTCCGGCCAGAAAAGCCCGGCCAACAGCAGGGCCAGTCCAGCGCCGATGGCCAACGCCCACAAGGGATCAGGCATAGGTCTCTCCTTCCGGCTCGCCCAGGCCGTTCACCAGCAGGGTGTCGGCCATCTCGTAGGCCAGCACCTGGCGTTGGCCGTCCACCTCCACCGTCAAGGGGCCGTTGAAGGGCGCCCGGTCCACCACGACGACGCGTGCGCCGGGGTACAGCCCCAGGCTGCCCAAGTAGCGCAGGCGCTCGCTGTCCTGGGCGCGCACCCGGCACAGCCGCGCCGGCCGATGGGTCGGCCAGCCGGCCAGCGTGCTCTGGCCCACCGCTGCCTCGGCGCCCCCCTTGGGCGGGATGGGGTCGCCGTGAGGGTCGAACTGGGGGTAGCCCAGCTTGGCGGCGATGGCCTCCTCCAGCTCCTCGCTGATGACGTGCTCCAGCCGCTCCGCCTCCGCGTGCACCTTGTCCCAGGGGATGCCCAGGACGTCGTGCAGGAAGAGCTCGATCAGCCGATGATGGCGCACCATCTCCAGCGCCACTTGCTCGCCGGCCGGGGTCAGCGTGACCTCGCGGTAGGCGACGTAGACCACCAGCCCCATGTCGGCCAGGCGGCGGATCATGTTGGTGGCCGAAGCCGGTGTGACGCCCAGGGCCTGGGCGATGGCCGCGTTGGTGGCCTCCCTGCCCTGGCTGCGCAGCAGGTAGATGGCCTTGAGGTAGTCCTGGTGAGCAGCGGTGATTTCGTCCACGAGCCGGCTAAACTCCAAATTAGGCTGCCCTAAATTTTAGTTAAGTTTGCCAAAAAGTCAAACCAAGCCCCCCATCGGAGGACGCCCAAGCCGCGGCTCTAAGCGTTTCCGAAGCGGTGACAGAGTACAGTGGAGGCATCCCCTGGCGGTGGATGATGCCTGACGCCGCCGGCGCAGCATCGCATCTGCCCTTGGAAGGGATGCTTCCCATGAAGAAAGCGATCGGGCGTGCACTAAACCAACCTCTCCTTGTGCTTGCGGCCCTTCTGGCGCTGATCCCCGGTCCCCCTGCCCTCGCCGCGCCCGACGCGGCCACCCGCTACGTGTCGCCCACGGGCAGCGACGCCGACAACTGCCTCACCCCGGAGGTCTTCTGGGTGAGCCTCAGCAACGGCGGCGTGCCTATCTTACCGTTGTAGCGCAACTCCTGCGGAGTTGCGCAACAGCGCGTCACCACAGCGAGGAGGGAGCCAACGGTACCAGGATCAACCGGCAAACTCGGCCAGGTTCTTCCAGTTGTTGAAGCACAGTCCCTTCTACCACCAAGACACGAAGGCACGAAGGTGGTCGGCGCTGAACGGCCTTACCTATGCGGCAATGCGCTGCGTCGTACTTACTGTTGTAGCGCAACTCCTGCGGAGTTGCGCTACTCGTCGGCGAAGCGGAGCACCCGGCCGGCGGCCGCAGCCTGCCCTTGCCGTCCCAGCAGCTCGGCCGCGGCTGCGCAGACCTCCAGCGTCAGCTTGCGGTCCCCCGCCCCCTGGGCCAGCGCCAGCGCCTGCCGCAGGTGCTCACGCGCCTCGGCGTGGTCGCCGACGGCCAGGGCCACATCCCCCAGGCCGGCCAGGGCCACCGCCTCCCCGCGGCGGTCGCCGAACACGCGCAGCCCGCCCGGTAATAGTTCAACCAGACTACAAAACGGCGCCGGGTCAACCCGGCTTTACGACGCACGATCAAGCCCCGATGACGGGGCGCCGTTCGGTAGCCGGGAGACTTCATCCCCCGGCGGTCTCCGGCACCGATTGGAGTGAACAAAGAATTCGTTCAATTCGCGCAGTTCGTGGCCAAAACCCAACGTATTACGACAGGAGCCCAACCAGCTCACTCCTCGGCCTCGGGCTGGTCGAGCCGGGTAGCCGGCTTGGGCTTTGGCTTGGCCGACGAGCCGGCGGGCCTGGCCGCGCTGCCGCTGGACGCAGGCTTGGGCTTGGCTGCGCCGCCGCTGGACGCCGGCTTGGGCTTGGCGGAGGAACCGGCGGGCTTGGGCTTGGCCGACGAACCGGAAGGCTTGGGTTTGGCCGCGCCGCCGCTGGACGTAGGCTTGGGCTTGGCCGAGGAGCCGGCGGGCTTGGGCTTAGGCTTGGCGGCTGCGCTGCCGGACGATGGCTTGGGCTTGGCGGAGGAGCCCGCAGGCTTAGGCTTGGGCTTGGCCGAGGAGCCGGCGGGCTTGGGCTTGGGCTTGGCGCTCGAGGCAGCCGGCTTCGGCCGTGGGCGCTTGCGCTTCGGCTTGTTCAGCATCTCCAGGACGCTGTCCACCACCGTCGCGGCCTGCGCCGGGTCCATGCCCAGCTTCTTGGCCACGGCCTTGGCGATCTCCTCCTTGATCTCCTCGCGCACCACGTCGCCCACGCTCTGCTTGCCGCCCAGCAGCGTCGTCAGCGCCGCGGCGTCGAGGCGCTGGCCGACGGCCGGCTCCTCCAGCGCCGGCAGGCGCTCGTTCACCAGCGCCCAGGCGGCCTGCGCCTGCTCCGGCGTTAGGCCCAGCCGGGCGGTGAGCTCGGCGACAAGGGTCTCTTGGCTTTCCTCTTGGGCCGGGGAGGGCCGTCGCTCGTCCAGAGGAGCGGTCATCTCAAGGGGTCCTTTCTGGGTTTCCGCAGCGCTAGGGCAGCGACGCCGCCGGGTAGAAGGGCTCGAGGTAGACAGGCCGAAGCCCAGGCCCGTCCGCCGACCGCGCCAGTATAGCATCGGGAGTCGCTGCCGTCAAAGGAGGGCCACTCCGTCCCGGCCCTCGAACACGGCGTAGGGTTGGCGGGTTGGCGGCCGATGGAGCGGAGTTGCGCGACACCCCAAAGGCCGGTACAATGTCGGTGGTCGCCACGGCCGACCGCCGTTTTCCACCGTCAGCGAGCGTAAGCGAGGCCGTCTGAGCGCTCGCCGCCTTATCCCGGCCACCGCTCTCCTCCGGCCTCACCTGACCATGCACACCACCCTCGTCTCCCCGGAGCAGCTGGCAGCCCACCTGGACGACCCCGCCTGGGCCGTGGTGGACTGCCGCTTCTCGCTGCAGGACACCGAGCGCGGCCGCCAGGCCTACCTGGCCGGCCACATCCCCGGCGCGGTCTACGCCCACCTGGACGAGGACCTCTCCGGGCCGGTGGTTCCGGGCCGCACCGGCCGACATCCCCTGCCCGACCCCGCCCACTTCGTCGCCCGCCTGGAGCGCTGGGGCGTCGGCGATGCCACCCAGGTGGTGGCCTACGACGACGCCGGGGGTGCGTTCGCCGCGCGGCTGTGGTGGATGCTGCGCTGGATCGGCCACGAGGCGGCGGCGGTGCTGGACGGCGGCTGGCAGGCCTGGCTGGCCGCGGGCCTGCCCACGCGGTCTGGCGCCGAGGCGCGGCCGCCGGCCCGCTTGACGCCTCGGCTGCGGCCGGAGCTGGCGGTCACCGCGGCCGAGGTGGACGCCCGCCGCGGCAACCCGGCCTGGCGCGTGCTAGACGCGCGCGGGGCCGACCGCTTCCGCGGGGAGAACGAGACCATTGACCCCGTGGCCGGCCACATCCCTGGCGCGCGGTCCGCGCCCTACGCGGACAACCTGACGCCGGACGGCCGCTTCCGCGACGTGGAGAGCCTGCGCCTGCGCTATCAGGCCCTGCTGGGCGACGTCGCGGCCGACCGTGCCATCTGCTACTGCGGCTCCGGCGTCACCGCTGCCCACAACCTGCTGGCCATGCTCCACGCCGGGCTGGGGGAGGGCCGGCTCTACCCCGGCTCGTGGAGCGAGTGGATCGCCGACCCGGCGCGGCCGGTGGCGGTCGGCCCTGAGTGAGGCCCCTCCACCCCAGAGGTTGAGCAACACACCATCCTCGGAGGCTGTTTCCATGCGAGACCTTGCCCTTTCCTACGCCCGCGAACACGCCCAGGCGCACCTGGAGGCCCTGGGCGACTTCCTGCGCATCCCCAGCGTCAGCACCCTGCCCGAGGCCGCCGCCGACATGCACGCCGCCGCCCAGTGGGTGGCCGACGCCATGCGCCGCATCGGCCTGGAGGCGGTGGAGATCAGCCCCACCGCCGGCCACCCCGTGGTCTACGGCCAGTGGCTGGGCGCCGGTCCCACCGCGCCGACCCTGCTGGTCTACGGCCACTACGACGTGCAGCCGGTGGACCCCGTGGAGCTGTGGACCTCGCCCCCCTTCGAGCCCACGGTGCGCGGGGAGGAGCTCTACGCCCGCGGGGCTTCGGACGACAAGGGCCAGGTGATGGCGGTGCTGGCCGCGGCCGAGAGCTACCTGGCCGCCGCCGGCCGCCTGCCCGTCAACCTGAAGCTGGTGGTCGAGGGGGAGGAGGAGATCTCCAGCCCCAACCTGGCGGCGTGGGTGGCGGAGCGCCGGGAGCGCCTGGCCTGCGACGCAGTGCTGATCTGCGACTCCGGAATGCTCAACCCGCAGACGCCGCTGATCAACCACGGCACGCGCGGCATGGCCTACATGGAGATCGAGGTGCAGGGCCCGGCCGGCGACCTCCACTCCGGCACCTTCGGCGGCCTGGTGGACAACCCCTTCAACGTGTTGGTGCGCATCCTGGCCCAGCTCCAGGACGGCCGCACCCGCCGGGTGCTGATCCCCGGCTTCTACGACCGGGTGCGGCCGGTGGACGAGGAGGAGCGGGCGCTGCTGGCCCGCATCCCTCTGACCGAGGACGACATCCGCCGGCTCACCGGGGTGCCCAAGCCGGCCGGCGAGGAAGGCTTCACCTGGGGCGAGCGGGGCACCTTGCGGCCGACGCTGGACATCCACGGCATCCCCGGCGGCTTCACCGGCCCCGGCAAGAAGACGGTGCTGCCGGCGCGCGCCGCGGCCAAGGTGAGCATGCGCCTGGTGCCGGACCAGGACCCCGCCGAGATCGCCGAGCTCTTCAGCCGCTACGTGCGCTCCCTGGCGCCCGACACAGTGACGGTGCAGGTGCACACCCTGGGCCTGGCCCGGCCGTCGGTGATTGACTTCCGCGCGCCTGCAGTGCAGGCCATGGCCCGGGCGCTGCAGGCGGCCTTCGGCGCAGCGCCCGCCTTCATGCGCGGGGGCGGCACCCTGCCCATCATCGCCGACTTCCAGGACCTCCTGCGTGCGCCGGTGATCCTGACCGGCTTCGGCCTGCCCGGCGACAACGTCCACGCGCCCAACGAGCACATCTACCTACCCAACTTCTACCGCGGCATCGAGTGTCTGATCCACTACTACGCGCTGCTGGCCGAGCAGCCCGGCCAATGAAACTGATCGCCCAGCCGGTGCGGCCACCGAGCGAATTGCTCATGCCCGGCGGGCGCCACGGCCTCGGATGAACACCTCGGTAGTGACGACTTTAGTCGGCCGACCGCCGCAGAGCGACTGAAGTCACGAAGGGCAGAGGCCATTTTCAGGACAATTGCTCATGCCCGGCGGGCGCCACGGCCCCGGATGAGAACCTTGGTAGTGACGACTTTAGTCGGCCGACCGCCGCAGAGCGACTGAAGTCGCCACTACGAAGGGCAGAGGCCATATTCAGGACAATTCGCCCCCTCAGAGGCGTCGCCCAACATGAACTCTTCTGCACCCACCCTCTGGGGCGGCCGCTTCGCCGAGGAGGCCAGCCCCCTGCTCCGTCGCTTCAACGACTCCATCCCCTTCGACCAACGGCTGTGGCTGGAGGACATCGAGGGCAGCCAGGCCTACGCCAGGGCGTTGGCCCGCGCCGGCCTGCTGACGCCGGAGGAGCGAGACGCGCTGGTGGCCGGCCTGGACCAGGTAGCCGAGGAGTGGCGCAGCGGCCGCTTCGCCCTGGCCCCCGGCGACGAGGACATCCACACCGCGGTGGAGCGGCGCCTGGCCGAGCTGATCGGGCCCGTGGCCGGCAAGTTGCACACCGGCCGCAGCCGCAACGACCAAGTGGCCACCGACCTGCGCTGCTGGCTGCGCCGTCGGGTGGACGAGCTGGACGCCGCCCTGGCCGGCCTGATTGCGGCCGCCGTGGACCGGGCCGAGGCGGAGCTGGACGTGCTGATGCCCGGCTACACCCACCTGCAGCCCGCCCAGCCGGTCCGCTGGTCCCACTGGCTGCTGAGCCACGCCTGGGCCTGGCAGCGGGACCGGGAGCGCCTGGCCGACCTGCGCCGGCGGCTCAACCGCTGCCCCCTGGGCGCGGGCGCGCTGGCGGGCAACCCCTTCCCCGTGGACCGGCAGGCGCTGGCCGCCGACCTGGGGTTCGACGGCCCCATCCCCAACAGCATCGACGCGGTGCGCGACCGGGACTTCGTCGTGGAGTTCCTGAGCTGGGCTGCGCTGCTGGGCGTGCACCTGAGCCAGTGGGCCGAGGACCTGATCCTGTGGAGCGCGCGCGAGGTCGGCTTCGTGCGGGTGGCGGACCGCTTCAGCACCGGCAGCAGCCTGATGCCGCAGAAGCGCAACCCCGACTCCCTGGAGCTGCTGCGGGGCAAGGCGGGCCGGCTGGTGGGCAACCTAGTCAGCCTGTTGACGGCCCTCAAGGGCCTGCCCGCCGCCTACAACAAGGACCTCCAGGAGGACAAGGAGCCCCTCTTCGACAGCGTGGACACCCTGCAGGCGGCGCTGCCGGTGGCCACGGGCGTGTTGGCCACCCTAGCCATCCGGCCGGAGCGCATGGCGGCCGCGCTGGCCGACGAGCTGTTGGCCACCGACCTGGCCGACTACCTGGTGCGCCGCGGGGTCCCCTTCCGCCAGAGCCACGAGCTGGTGGGCCGGGCCGTGAAGCGCAGCGAGGCGTTGGGCGTGAGCCTGGCCGGGCTGCCCCTGGCCGAGCTGCAGGCCATCAGCCCCCTCTTCGGGCCGGACGTGGCCGAGGTGTTCGACTTCCAGCGCTCGGTGGAACAGCGGGCCGTGTTCGGCGGCACCGCCCGCGCGGCCGTGCAGGCGCAGATCGCGCTGCTGCGCCGCGCCGCAAGAGGAAAGCCGGACAGCGAATGGGGCAGCGAATAGACGATGTTGCCTTCCAAGAAGAGCGGACCCAGGCAGCGGTCCCTACCGCCGCCGCTGGGTAGCCAGGTCCAACATCACCGCCAGCACAAACACGGCCCCCTTGATGATCAGCTGGTAGTACGACGACACCCGCATCAGGTTGAGGCCGTTGGACAGCACGCCGATGATCAGCGCGCCGATCACCGTGCCGCCCACGCCCCCCACGCCGCCGAAGAGGCTCACACCCCCCAGCACCGGCGCTGCGATGGCGTCTAGCTCCCAGCCCGTGGCTGCGTTGGGCTGCGCCGAGGCCAGCCGGCCGGTGAGCAGCACGCCGCCCACGGCCGCAGTGACCCCGCTCAGCACGTACACCGCCAGCTTGACCGCCCGCGGGGAGACGCCCGCCAGCCGCGCGGTCTCCTCGTTGCCGCCCGTGGCGTAAACGTGCAGCCCGAAGCGCGTCTGCCGCAGCACCACCCACGCCGCGATCCCGGCCAGCGCCATCAACAGCAGGGGCACGGGAATGCCCAGCACCCGCCCGTTGCCCAGCCAGAGGAAGAGGGGAGGCAGCCCCGCGATGGGCTTGCCCTCGGTGTAGACCAGGGTCAGCCCGCGCGCGATGGAGAGGGTGGCCAGGGTGGCCACGAACGGGGGAATGCCCCCGCGCACTACCATCAGGCCGTTGGCCGCGCCGACGGCCGCGCCGACCAGCAACGCCACCGCGATGGCCGCCGCCGCGGGCAGCCCCTGCCGCGTGGCCAGCCCCGCGGCCAGCGCGCCGCTCAAGGCCATCACCGAGCCCACCGACAGGTCAATGCCGCCGGTGAGGATCACGAAGGTCATGCCGATGGCCACGATGGCGATGATGGAGGTCTGCAGGCCGACGTTCAGCAGGTTGGAGGGGCGCAGGAAGCCGGGCGCGCTCAGCGCGAAGAAGAGCACGATGCCCAGCAGGATCAGCAGCACGCTGTAGCGGCGCAGGGTCTCCAGGCCGCGGCGCCGGGCCGCCGCCGGCGCGCGAGGGGGAGCAGAGGCCGAGGGAGCGGTCATGGCGCAGCGCCTCCGTTGCCGCCCGCGCCGGTGGCCGCGCGCATGATGGCGTCCTCGGTGGCCTCCCCGCGACTGAACTCGGCCACGATGCGCCCGGCGCGCATCACCAGGATGCGGTCGCTGACGCCCAGCACCTCCGGGAGCTCCGACGAGATCATGAGCACGGCGACGCCCTGGGCCGCCAGCTGGTTCATCAGGCCGTGGATCTCCGCTTTGGCGCCCACGTCCACCCCGCGCGTGGGCTCGTCCAGGATCAGCACCTTGGGGTTCAGGGCCAGCCAGCGCGCGATGATCACCTTCTGCTGGTTGCCGCCGGAAAGGTTGCGCACCCGCTGGCGCAGGCTGGGGGTGCGGATGGCCAGCCGACGCACGAACTCGCCCGCCAGGCGGTCCGCGGCGGCAAAGCGCAGAAAGCCGAGGCGGCTCAGCCGCCTCAGGGAGCTGATGGCGATGTTCTCCCGCACCGCCATGTTCAGGAAGAGGCCCTGCCCCTTGCGGTCCTCCGGCACGAAGCCCATGCCGCAGCGAATAGCGTCGCCCGGCCCCCGCAGGCGCAGGGGCTGCCCTGCCAGGAGCACCTCGCCCACGGTGGCCCGGCGCACGCCGAACAGGGTCTCGGCCAGCGCGGTGCGGCCCGCGCCCACCAGCCCGGCCACGCCCACGATCTCGCCGCTGTGCACCGTCAGCGAGGCGCCGTGCAGCTCGCGGCCGTCGTGCAGGTTGCGCGCCTCCAGCGCCGCCCCGCCGCGCGCCGCGTTGGTGCGCGGGTACATCTCGCTGAGCTGCCGGCCCACCATCATGCGCACCACGTCGTTCGCGTCCACCTCCGCCGCGGAGCGCACCCCCACCAAGCAGCCGTCCCGCAGCACCGTCAGGCGGTCGGCGATGCGGAAGATCTCCTCCAGACGGTGGGAGATGAAGATCAGCGAGACGCCGGCCGCCTTCAGAGAGCGCATCAGGTCGAAGAGGACCTCGGTCTCCCGCTCCGTCAGGGTCGAGGTGGGCTCGTCCATGGCGATCAGCGTGGCGCCGAAGCCCTGGCCCGCCTCGGCGCTCAGCGCCAGGGCCTTGGCCACCTCCACCATCTGCTGCTGGGCGATGCTCAGGTCCCGCACCTCGGCGCGGGCGTCCACCCCCACGTTCAAGCGGTCCAGCAGCGCCTGGGCCTGGCGGTACAGCCGCGGCCAGTCCACCAGCCCCAGGCGGCCTCGCCGCGGCTCCCGGCCTAGGAAGATGTTCTGGCCCACCGTCAGGTAGGGGATCAGCGACAGCTCCTGGTGGATCATGCTGATGCCCAGGGCCTGGGCCGCGCGCGGGGAGGGGATCTCCACCGGCCGCCCGCGCAGGAAGATCTGGCCGCTGTCGGGCCGCAGGGCGCCGGTGAGGATCTTCATCAGGGTGCTCTTGCCCGCGCCGTTCTCCCCCACCAGCGCGTGGATCTCGCCGGGCGCGACCTCGAAGTCCACGCCCTGGAGGGCCTGGACCCCGGGGAAGGCCTTGGAGATGCCTTGCATCCTGAGCAGCGGAACGTCGGTGGGCATGGGGAGGGAACGAGACGGGACAGGGCCCTGCTCCCCCGGGCGGTGGGGGGCGCCGGGGGAGCAGGGTAGCCAGTAGGCTCTGCGCCAGGGCTCGGCGCCCAGAGGGCCGTGGGGGCCCTCCTCAGGGCGCGCCGCCAAGGGACGCGCTACTTCACCAGGGCCAAGTCCACGGGCACGTACTCGGGCACCTTCTCGCCGTTCAGGTGGCGCACGGCGAACTCCACGCCCAGGCGGCCCATCTCGGCGGGCTGTTGAGCCACGGTGGCGGCCAGCTTGCCGGCCTTCACCGCGTTCACCGCATCGTCAATGGCGTCGAACCCCACGAACACGATCCCCGTGCGGCCGGCAGCCTCCGCCGCCTCGATCGCACCCAGGATCATCTCGTCGTTGTGG
>JANWYQ010000101.1 GCA_025055015.1 Caldilineales bacterium | reverse complement strand
CACCGCCGGCCAGCGATACAGGTACTCCCGCGCGCGCACCAACAGGATGGCGCAGGTGGCCGTCTCGCTGATCACCTGCTCGACGACGCCCCGGAGGGAGATGCGGCCTTCCCGGTCGGCCAGTGGCGTGCCCAACACCAGCAGGTCGTAGCCGTTGGTCACCAGCTCCTGGGCGATGGTTTTGCTCACCGGGCCCGTGCGCACCGCCGCCTGCGCCGGCACGCCCAGGACCTCCAGCGAGCGCAGGCCGCCGGCCAGGAAGCGCTCGGCGCGCTCGTGCGCCGCGCCGTCGGCCTCGTCCTCCAACACGGAGATCAGCGTCGCCTGGGCGCCCACGTGGCGCAACAGACGGCCGGCGAAGAGCACGTCGTCCTTGCCCGGCTCGCCGGTGGCGGCGGCGATCAGCGCGCGCGTGGGCACCTCCTGCGCGCGCGGCACCAACAGCAGGTTGTGGTCGCCCGCCTGCAGGATGCTCTCGGCCAGGTCGAGGCCGCCGCTGCGGTCGAAGCCCATGACGACGAGATCGAGGGGCTGGCGTTCGCTCTCGCGGCGCACGGCCTGGGCAGCGGGTTCGGCCGTTGCCCGCACCTCCAAGGCTGCCAGCCCGCTGCCCAGGGTCTCCTTGGCTTGCTGGAGGTGGCGCTGCATGGCCTGGGCGTCCTTGAGGCCATACCCTAGCACGACGGTGCGAGCGTGGGCGAGCCGCGCCAGGTGTCCCCCCACCGCCAGGGCAGCCTGGGACCGGGCGGAGCCGTCGGTCAGCAGCAGGAAGCGCAGGCCGGGATGCTCCAGCGCGTGCACGTGGCGCACGCCCACCCAGACGCGATCCCCCTCTCGCAGCGGCAAGGCGTCGGCCTGGTCCTGTTGGCGCGTGGCCTCGACCAAGATGGTGTCGTCGCCGAAGGCCACCGGCGGCGCAATCGGGCGCACGCCGGGCAGCGGCGGCAGGCGCAGCCGCAGGCGCTCGAACGCGCCGGAGAACACCACCTGCTCCACCACCCCCTGGCCGAGCAGCGGCGCCGCCAGCTCCGCCGGGTCGGCGGCCAGCGCCACGTCTTCGGGGCGAAAGAGCACCTGAACCCGCTTGTCCGTTGGCGCCGGGTCATGGGCCGGCAGGGGGAGGCAAATGGGCCCGAGCTGCACCGCGCCGTCCAGCTTCTGGCCCAGCAGCAGGTTGGCCGTGCCCAGGAAGCCGGCGACGAACTCGGTCTGCGGGTGACGATAGAGCTGCTGCGGTGGGCCGACCTCCAGCAAGCGGCCGAAGCTCATCACGCCGATGCGATCAGCTACCTCAAAAGCCTCCTCCTGGTCGTGGGTGACCAGGATAGTGGTGACCCCCAGCTCGCGCTGGATCCGGCGCAGGGCACGGCGCAGCTCGACGCGGATCTTGGCGTCCAGCGCGCCTAGCGGCTCGTCCAGCAGCAGCACGTCGGGCCGAATGGCCAGGGCGCGGGCCAGGGCCACCCGCTGCTGCTGGCCGCCGGAGAGCTGCCGCGGCATGCGCTTGCCCAGCCCCACCAGGCCTACCAGCTCCAGCAGCTCGTCGCGCCAACGGCGGCGCTCGGCGGCCGGCATCTTGCGCAGGCGCATGCCGAACTCGATGTTCTCGGCCACCGTCATGTGCTGGAAGAGGGCGTAGTGCTGGAAGACGAACCCGACGCGGCGCTCCTGGGGCGGCAGGTGGGTCACGTCCCGGCCGTGGAGCAGCACGCGGCCCTGGTCAACGCTGGTCAGCCCCGCCACCATGTTGAGCACTGTGGTCTTGCCGCTGCCGCTGGAGCCGAGCAGCACGAAGAACTCGCCGTCGGCCACCTCCAGCGAGAGGTCGTTGACCACGGGGTGGCCGCCGTAGCGCTTGGTGAGGTGCTCCAGCACGATGGACATGGGGCCTCCGTGGGACTGCGGCTTGGTGGGACACCGTCAAGCCCCGTTGACGGGGAGCCGTTCTCCAGCCGGGGGACTTCATCCTCCGGTGGCTGTGGCCAACTCAAGCCTGGCGCGTCCGGCTCGACAGCCGGACCCACTTGTCAATCTTCAAGGGAAGTCGGCAAGTAGATGGACCCTTTCTAGCCTTAACCCTACCACCCCCCGGTGACAAGGGCCGTGACGCTGGCATGACAAAGCTGTGACAGGGAAGAGAGGCCAACAGATCCTAACGGCAGACGCGGCCCGGCCACCAGGCGGGACCAAACAAGTCCTTCCCCAGCCCTCTCGCTCAGTCAGAACGAGCCCCAACGTGGAGATACCGGATTTGGTAGGGGATGATCTCTCTAAAGGCCCACGGTTGGTCGGTCTGGAGCATCAGCTTTTTCACCGTGCGACCGCCCTGGCCACGGTTGCCGAAGAAGTCCTCCGCTTGCTCAAGCGACTCGACAAACCGGTTGATCAACACGCCCCCCTGCAAGATAGTCGGAATTGCTCGATAGGTCCTTACCTCGCCGTCAGAGAACTCGATCCTCACCTGAAGCCTGGCGGGCTGGAACAACAAACGTACGAGCTTGCCAAGCAGGCTGTAGTCAACTTGGGCTCTCATCATTTGCAGGCCGGCATGGTCCTCAATCTCTAGCACCTCACCCAGGGCAATCTCTCCTGACACTGTTCTTTCCTCAGTCACCACCAGCGGCTCAGGGAGGCGTTGCAGCACGAGCAGCCTGTCCGAGCGAGCGGCGACCTGATAGTTGGCCAGCAGAGCCAACTTGGTCTGCGACTCGGTGAAGAATGGGTGTCGGCCGTCAATGTCGCCAGGCTCATAGAGCACGACGTCCGGTGCTCCTGCGGACCGGTAGGCGTCGGCATTCGCAGCGTCAAGATAGCCGTCGAAGGCTAACTGCGACTGGATGACCGGCCGTGGGCTGTAGCGCAGGCCGTTCGCAGCCACCATGGCGATCTCCCACGGGATCACATCCACGCTTTGCGTGCCAATCAGGCTGAGGAGCTCCGGCGGCAAACGATCAGCCTCTAGCTTGGCGAGGTTGATGGTCGGCTTGCCCAAGCTTGTTGCCTGCCTGACGTATAGCTCCAGGCCATCGAGCTTCCGCTGCAAGTAGGCAAGGGAGAAATATGGGACCGCAAAACTGAGGGAAAAGAGGAGCGCCAACGCTGTGAGCGCGACCATGCGGTGACGCAGAGGGGGAGGAACCAACAGCGCCACAATCCCCAGGGCAGCAGGCGCGGTCAGGAAGAACAACCGAATATGCTCATCAGGGCGCAGGAAGCCGTTCTTAAACAGCAGGTAGAGATGAAGCGCCGTCATTCCAAAGAGCAGAGCCGAGGGTGGATCCTTGACGAGCCACCGCAAACTTGCCAGTCCTACCAGCGCGAACGCCGCGACCAGGGTGATCGCCATGGTCAGATAGGCCGTGCCTAGGCTGCCCTGGTCCAAAGGTATCGCCATGGCGTCGTTGTAGGCATTGGCTAGATGAACCTGCCCCACCAGATATCCAGCCAGGTCCGTGCGCAAGGGCCTTGAGAACACCACCAGCGCCCCGAGAAATGCGAGCGAGAAAACAGCCGGCGAACGACGGTCAATCCGGATCAGACCCAACCATGAGACGCCCACCGTCACCCCAAGCATGAGTAAGGCCGGCAATCCGATGTTGGCCTTGAGATAAAACGCCAGCAGAGCGTTTACGCCGGCCAGCGCCAGCGCCCATAAAGCGCCAAAGCGAATGTAGTAAAACAACGCAAAGCAAAACAGGACAAACACGATCAGAGGAAGCGACGAAACGTATCGGGTTACGAACAAGCTCGTGACGAAAACAACGCCTAGGAGCAAGAGCTTGGCGCTGAGACTGCGAAGGGTGTAAAAGCCGTAGATCACGATGAGCGTTGAGCTGGCCACGATGTACAGGTCCCACAGTATCAGATGCCACCGCTCGACTGCGATGGAAAGCCTTGTGGCCAACACCCCTAGAGGACCATAGGTCCAGATAATATCCCTGCCGGCGACCAGGCCATCTCGGACCCCCATGCTGTGGCCGATCGCCCAGGAGGGATCGAGACCGGTTGAGACCTCCCTGAACAGGCTGAACGGCAGGAACAGGAAAGCAGACAGGAAAACGAGAAGGCTAGAGATTACAACTGAGACGGGTCGGCGATGCTCCATAACACCCAAGAAGCTGCAACGTCGTGCGCTTTACGTGCAGATGTGCACGACCGGGCTGCCCAGTCCGGGGAGAAGTGGAAGCCTCACACTACTCCTGCGCCGTTAACTCGGCCAAAGCCACGGCGATCTGCGCAGCTACGGCCACGTTGTTCTCCAGAAGGGCCAGGTTGGCAGCCAGGCTGGCCTCGCCGGTCAGCTCGGCCACCCGCGCCAGCAGGAACGGGGTGATGGCCTTGCCGCGCACGCCCGCCGCCTCGGCGTCGGCCAGGGCCTGGGCGATGGCCGCCTCGGCCACCTGGTTGGGCAGCGCGTGCGCCTCCGGCACCGGCACGCAGATCAGCACGCCGCCGGGCAGCCCCAGCCGACGCTTGGCCTCGACGATCTGCGCGGCC
>JANWYQ010000048.1 GCA_025055015.1 Caldilineales bacterium | reverse complement strand
TTCCACGAAAACCCCACCGGGTAAAAAAACGTCCACCAGCTCGGCGCTGGTGGACGTCAACAGGTCAACTGAGGGAGGCGGCCTCGCCGACCGGCTCGGCGGGGCTGCCCTGAACGACGTCCTCCCGGCGTCGCCCGCCCTGGCCGTCCTTGGGCAGCTCCTTCAACGCGGCCTCCAGGGCGTTCAGCCAGCGCTGGGCCTCCTGCAGACGATGCGCGCCGTAGGTCTCCTGCAGCCGCCAGAGCTGGCGGATGAGGGTCTTCAGGGTCTCGATCTCCTTGCGCAGGGGCGAAATGGCCGCGGCCAGGTCGCGGTTGACCTTGGCCTGCTCGCTCCACTGGTGCTCCAGGGCGAGCATCTGCTTGCGCCAGCGCTTCTCGTCCTCGGCGACGAAGTTCTCCAGCTCCTTGCGCTGGCGCTCCTCGGCCAGGCGCTGCAGCTCAGCCACCTGGTGCTGCTCGCGACGGATGCTCTCCTCGAAGCCCTGCAGCGCGGCCACGGTGCGCCGGGCCTCCTCGATCTGCGCGCTGTACTCCAGCAGGCGCTTCTGCTGCGCGGCGATGAGCTGACGCTGTTCCTCGAACTCCTCCCGCCAGCGGGCCAGCGCGCGCTCCCGTTCCACGTCGGCCAGCTTCTGGGCCTCGACGAAGGAGGCGACCTCCTGGCGGAGCTGGCCAGGCACCGGCTGCACCGCCGCCAGCCCGCGGTCCAGGCGCTGGATGTTGGCCTCCAGGACGGGCAGCTTGCCAGCCAGGGCCTCGGTGCGCTTGAAGAGCTCGATGACCTCCTGCTGGAGCTGGGCGATGCGCTTGTTGTCCTGGGTGCGCTGCTCGGCCAGGAAGGGGAGGCTGCGAGTGCGCTCGTCAATGTCCTTGTTGATGCTGTTGACCTGCTGGCGCAGGGCCAGGAGCAGCTCGCCCAGGCGCTGGTCCTCGGCCTTGCGCAGGGCCAGCTCCTCCTCGATGCGGTTGAAGCGGGGGAGCTCCTTGCGGATCTCGCCCAGGCTGCGGGAGAAGGCCTCGCGGTCGGCCATGCGGCCGCGCTCCGCCTCGCGCTGGTCGTGGAGGCGCTGCTCCTCACGACGCTCCAGCATGAGGACGACCTCGTTCTTGAGCTGCTGCAGGGCCTGGTCCACCTGGGTGAACTTGGTGAGCTGGGCCTGGGTGCTGGCCAGCTGGCCCTCCAACTCCTGGATGCGCCGCGCCTGCTCGACGATCTCGGTGGCCTGGCTCTCGAGGCGCTGCTGCAGCCGCGCGATCTCCGCGCGGTCGCGGCGGTGCTCCTCGTCGAGCCAGGTGACCATCTGCGTGAGCTGATCAAGGTCCATGGGGCAATCCTGGTCAGAAAAGTTGGCGCATTATAGCACGGCCTGCAGCAGGAGGCAACGTTGAAGGGGGCGGTGCGAGGGGGTGTCCACCAGTCTCTGGTGTCAGGGCATGTTCCTCTCGGGCAGGGCAGAGGGAGAGGGCCTTGCTTGCGTCACCCGCCGCCAGAGGTCGTCCAGGGCGTAGCCGGCGAAGAGGATCCACACGGCGTCCACCGGCAGGCGGTAGCGCACGTTGGCCCAGCTCAGGAGGTGGACCAGGGCGTAGACCGCCATAAACAGGCCCAGCAGGAGCAGGTAGGCGAAGTGCAGATTGTCCGAGACCGGTTGACGACGGGCGTCTACCACGGCCAACACCAGGCCGTAGAGCATGAAGGGCAGGAAGAGGCCAAAGCTTAGCAGCCGCGAGACGTTGCTCAGCAGCGTCGAGTGCGGCGACGGCCAGAATTGGAAGTAGATGGGCACCCGGCTTAGGGACAGCAGGGCGTAGCGCCTCGGGTCCTCGACCACGAACTGCAGCCCCCGGACGAGCAGCGCCCGGTCCAGCGCCGGCTCGCTCAGCCCTCGCAGCTCCTCGGGGATCAGGTCCTGGTAGGAGACGCCGTGCTTCGGCGACAGCACCGCCTCGAAGCGGGTGCCGTAGATGGGGTGGTTGGCCCAGAAGAAGTTGATGCCCACGTTGTTGTTGGGCATGCCAACCACGCCGAACACCCGGTAGTTGCGCACCACAAAGGGCAGGAGCACCAAGGCCGTGACCAGGGCGGCCGCGGCCAGCGGCGCCAGCGCCTGCCGCAGCCAGCCTCGACGCCGGCCGAGCACCAGGAACCACAGGGCCAGCGCCAGCAGAAACGCGCTGATCACCTGGCGCAGCAGCAGGGTGACGCCCATGGCCACGCCCAGCTCCACGCCCAGGCGCCACAGCCTGCCCCGCGGCGCCCCGAGGTCGGCAGCTTCAGCCAGGCGCATGGACGCGTCCAGGGTCCACAGGATGCCCACCATGTAGAAGGCCTCGGTCATCAGCGAGGCCGCATAGGTGACGAAGTAGAGGTAGACCGCGTTGATGCCCGCGGCGATCAGGGCCGGCCGGGGGCCGAAGACGCGGCGGCCGATACGCCAGGTCAGCCAGGGCATGGCCACGCCCACCACCACGGCTTGCACCAGCCGTGCAGCCAGGGGGTGGTGGCCCACCAAGGCGTAGATCCCGGCCAGGTAGAGGGCGTAGAGGAAGGACCAGAACGCGGTGGGCTGGTCTGCGGCCAGGTTAGGCCACCAGGCGGTGGGGAAGGAGAAGCCGTGGCCGGTGGCCACCCGCCAACCCAGGGCATCGTAGGAGACCTGGTCTGCTGTGCCCCCGCGCGTCTCAGCGATGGAGTCGCCCAGGGCAAGGGCCAGGCCTACCCGCAGCAGGACCGATAGAAGGATAATGGCGAGGAGGACGCGACGCTCGAGGCGGATGGACATGATACCCAAGTATAGCACACCACTAATCGGGCGCCAAGCACGCTCGTTGCGCTCAGACCCGGTAGAGCTGTAGCCAGGCGTGGCGCTCTGCCGCGCGCTGGGCCTCGTACCAGCGCCGGCCGGCCGCGCCCATGCGGGCCAGGCGGCCGGGGTCGGCCAGGGCCGCCGCCAGCGCCTCGGCCAGGGCGACCGGGTCGTTGGGGGGCACGACCCAGCCCGTCTCCCCCTCCACCACGTACTCCGGCAGCGCGCCGACGCGCGTCGCCACCACCGGCTTGCTGAAGGCATAGGCCGCGGCGATCAGGGCCGACTGGGTGGCGTCGCGGTAGGGCAACACCAACAGGCCGCAGCGGCGGAAGAGGTCCAGCGCCTCCGCATCGCCCACGCGACGGCTGTGGAGCGCCACGCCCGCCGGCAGCGGACTGGGCCAGATGCCGTCCAGCTTGCCTGCGCCGGCCACCACGGCCTGCAGCCCAGGCCGCTGCGCCACGGCCGCCAGCAGGGTGTCCACCCCCTTGTATCGCTCCAGCCGGCCGAAGAAGAGCGCCCACGGCTCATAGCAGACCTCGCCCGTCTCGCCGGCCTCCACCGCCGCGCTGCGGGCGTGGTCCAGGAACAGGTGCAACAGAGGCAGGTAGACCACCCGCTCCGGGGGCAGGCCGGCCGCCACCAGCCGTCGGCGGTAGACCTGGCCGTGGACTACCACCCGGTCGGCCGAGCGCAGGATCAGCCGGTTCCACAGCCGGATCAGGGCGCCGAAGCGCACGCCCACGTGGGGGTCCAGGTCGTGCAGGGTGTGCACCACAGGCAGGCCGCGGCGGTGCAGGGCAGGCACCAGCAGCACGTTCCACAGGTGCACGCCGGTGAGGTGGACCAGCGCGGGGGGGAGAGGAGGGGCCGCAAGGACACGCCAGAGGGAGGGGGAAGGAGCGAGGGGCTCGCCGTCGGTCTCGCGCTGGCCGGTGACCGGCAACCGCTGACCGCCGACCTCCGGCCGTTGCCCTCCCGCCTCTGTCCTCTGCCCTCTGTCCTCTGCCCTCTGACTTCTGCCCTTTGCCTTCTGCCCTCTGCCCTCTGCCTCCCGGCCTCCGGCCTCTGCGACCTGCTCCACCGTGCGCAGCGCCCGGCGCAGGGCGGCGAGGTCCGGGCCCTCGGCGGAGAAGCCGGTGGTGCGGGCCGCAACAGGGGTGTGGATGCACACGGCCGGGCTGTAGCGATCCCTGGGCAGCGCCGAGGTAGTCACCACGTGCACCTCCTCCACCTCCGGCGCAGCCGCCATGCGGTTGGCCAGGTCGGCGGTGTACTGGTGCATGCCGAAGGTGGGGGAGAGGAGGAGGTAGATGAGCCGCACGGCCGCAAAGGAGAGGATGGGAAGGAGGGAAGGGAGGAAAAGCAGGAAAGGAGGGAGCAGGGGAGGTCAGTCGGCGCAGGGCATGCTTGCCCAGGGCGATCGGCGCATGGTACAATACGGGCGCAATGTCCAACAGGAGCTGTCCATGTCCGTGGAGTCGCTAGCGGTGAAGCGCACGCAGTACCGGGAGGCGCTGGAGCAGTCGGTGGCTGCGATCCAGGCCGCCCTGGCCCAGATGCCGCACGTGCACCGCGCCATCCTGTTCGGCTCCTACGCCGCAGGCCGCCGCGATCTGCTAACGGACCTGGATATACTGGTTATTGCGGATTCGTCGCTCGATTTCGTTGCGCGCACGGCCGAGATGCGTCGGGCGCTGTCTGTGCCCGTGGACCTGGACCTGCTGGTCTACACTCCAGAGGAGATCGAACGCTGCTGCGATCGGGGCTTCTTGCGTCGGGCTCTGGCCGAAGGGATTGTCATCTATGAGAAGGACACCGCATGAGGAAGGGGATCGCTGGCTGAGGCAGGCCAGAGAGGATCTGCGCTGGGCCGAACATCTGGCCAGAGAGGGCGCCTATCACCTGGCGTGCTTTCTGGCGCAACAGGTGGCAGAAAAGGCATTGAAAGCGTTCCTGTACGCCCAAGGGGAGGAGATCGTCTTGGGACACTCGGTTGAGCGCCTCTGCGCCGCCGCCAGCCAGTTCGACGCCGAGTTTCGCGCCAAAGGCCGCTCGTGGAGCATCTTGGACGGCTACTACGTGCCCACGCGCTATCCCAACGGCCTGCCCGACGGCATCCCGGCCGACGTGTACACCGAGGCCGCGGCCACCGAGGCTGTGCGCCTGGCCGCGGAGGCTGTGGCTTTCGTGGCCGAGCGGCTACGTTGACCGAAGGTCCGCCGGGAGCCAGGCTTAGCCACAGAGCGACTAACGGGGCAACGACGAGGGGAGCGGCCGGGAGAGCAGCCGGCGGTAGACCGCGTCCACCTGGGGGTAGACAACCCGCCAGTCGTAGCGAGCCTCGACCCAGCGCCGGCCCTCGGTGCGCAGGCGACGGTTGAGGGCAGCGTCGGTCAGCACCCGCACCACGGCGTCGGCGAAGGCGGGCGCATCAGCGGCGATGAGGAGGTTTTCGCCGTCCCGCACCTCGATCCCCTCGGCGCCGATAGGGGTGGAGACGATGGGCAGGCCCCACAGCCAGCCGTCGAGGATCTTGACCCGCATGCCGCTGCCGGAGAAGAGGGGGACGATGAAAACGTCCGCCGCCTCCAGGTAGGGCGTCGGGTCGGGCACGTAGCCGGCGACCTGCACCCGGGGATCGGCGGCCAGGGCTCGCACCTCGGCCGGCGGGTTCTTGCCCACCACCACGAAGCGAGCCTCCGGCACCCGCGTCCACACCAGCGGCAACACCTCCTTGGCGAACCACAGCACGCCGGCCGCGTTGGGCGGCCAGAACATGGTGCCGAGGTGCAGGACGGTGGGGTAAGCTGGTAGATCGGTAGACGGGTGGACCGGTGGATGGTTAACAGGAGCGACGCGGGCAGGGTCCACACAGATGGGGATGGTGGTGAACTTGGCGGACTGGCGGCTGCGCTCGGGCTCGGGGAAGAGGTCCAGGAGCAGGCAGCGGTCCTGGTCGGTGACGGTGAGGACGGCATCGTACGCGCGCAGCATGGCCGCCTCGTAGCGGCGGAAGGCGCGGGCCTCGCGGCGGGCGACCAGGCGGCGCAGGCCGGTGGCCTCGTCCGCAATGCGCTCGGTGAGCTTGTAGATGGCGTTGTGTTCGTCCAGCACGGTCCTAGGCCGCTGCGCCGCGGCCTCGGCGGCCAGCAGCCCCCAGGATGCCATGGAGAGCTGATCGGCGTGGACCACGTCGAAGCGCGCCTCGGCGGCCAGCCGGCGCAGCAGCGCAGCCATCTCCGTCATCTCGTCACGGACGATGGC
>JANWYQ010000044.1 GCA_025055015.1 Caldilineales bacterium | reverse complement strand
GCCGGCCATTGCTTGCCCTCGTCGCCCAGGGCCGCCCAGGTGAGCCCGGCGTACATGGGCACGGTGCGGGTGATCTCGTCCAGCACAGCCTGGGCGTTGGCGTAGGTCCACGGCTTCGGCGCGGTGCCGCCGGCCTTGTTGCGGCCCTTCTTGCCCTTCTCGTCTTCCCGGCCGGCCTCAGCCGCGGCCAAGGTCGGCCAGCGCTGGGCCAGGTGGGTGAGGATCGTCCAGTCGGCCGCGGCCTGGCTGTGGGGGTTGTTGAGCGCTCGCGGCGCGCGCTGCACCCGACGCTCCAGGTTGGTGAAGGTGCCGTCGGTCTCAGCCCAGCTCACGGCCGGGAGCACCACGTCGGCCAGCTGCGCCGACTCGGTGAGGAAGAGGTCCTGCACCACCACGAACTCGGCCGCCTGCAGGGCGGCGCGGCCCGCCGGCCCCTCGGAGGCCGGGTCGCTGCCCACCAGGTAGAGGGCCTTCAGCCGGCCGCTGCTGGCTGCGCTCAACATGCCGTCATAGGTCAGGCCGGGGTCCAAGGGGAGGTAGCCGCCCCACTGCTTGTGCAGCCGCTCGCGCGCCGCCGTATCGCCTAGGCCGACGTGGCCGGGCAGCCGGTCGGGCACCAGCCCCATGTCCCGCACGCCCACGCTGTTGGCCTCCGGCGCCAGGTAGTAGGTGCGCTCGGCGCAGCCGGCCAGCAGGGCGAAGTTGAACAGGGCCGCCCGGTTGGCCTCGGCCAGGGGGCCGCTCACCAGCGACGGCCCGTACAGCACCATGGCCCGGCCGGCGCCGGCGATCAGGCGGGCGACCTGGGCCAACTCGGCGCTCTCGCCCACCCTCTCCAGCGCGGCAGCGAACTCGGCGAAGCCGGCCGTCTTGCTCACCCGCTCCCGCACCCGTGCGTCGGCCAGCAGCGCCTTGCTCATGGCGTCGAACAGCGCGGCCTCCTCGCCCGGCTTGTAGGGCACGTAGGCGCCGCCCCGGCAGGTGTAGCGCGCGTCCTCGATGCGCCGCGGGTGGAGCACCACCAGCCGCGTGCCCCGCCGCCGCACCGCACGGCGGATGAACGTGGCCAGCACGGGCTGCTCCTCGGCCGGGTCCGCGCCCACCAACACGATCAGGTCGGGCGCGTTGGCGGTGTCGGGCGGCCAGCCGCCGTCTAGGTCGCGGATGCGGGCCAGGCCGCGGGGATCCGCCAGCACCGCTGCGCCCCCGCGATGGTCCACGTTGTTGGTGCCCACCAACACCCGCATGAACTTCTGCAGCAGGTAGGCCGCCTCGTTGCTCAGCTTGGCCGAGCCGATGGCGCCCACGGCGTTGGCCCCGTGTCGGGCCACGATGTCCGTGAACCGCTCCACCACGCGGCCCAGCGCTTCGTCCCAGGTCGCTTCCCGCAGCGCTCCTCCCTTGCGGTCCCGCACCAGCGGCTTCGTCAGGCGGTCGGGGTGGTCCACAAAGGCGTGGATGAAGCGCCCCTTGTCGCAGATCCACTCGTCGTTGACCGCCATGTTCTCCCGCGCCACGATGCGGCGCAGCTGGTGGAGCCGGGCGTCCAGGCGCACGTTGCACCCCTGGGAGCAGTGAGTGCAGACCGACTTGGTGCGCTTCAGCTCCCACGGGCGATACCGGAAGCGGCTGACGCGGTTGGTGAGCGCGCCCACCGGGCAGAGGTCAATGATGTTGCCGCTGGTCTTGGCGTCCACCGGCTGCTCGGGGAAGAAGTCAATCACCGTCTCGCCCCCGCGCTGGAAGAGGCCCAGCTGCGGCTTGTCCTCCCATTCCTCCAGGTAGCGGATGCACCGCCAGCAGATGATGCAGCGCTCCTGGTCCAGCATGATCAGGTCGCTGATGGGGTAGTGCTTCTGCTTCTGGGTTTTGATCTCCTGGAACGCAGACGCGGCCGGCCCATGCTTGAGGGTTTGGTCCTGCAGCGGGCACTCGCCCCCTTTGTCGCAGATGGGACAGTCCAGCGGGTGGTTGATGAGGATGAACTCCAGGGTGTCCTCGCGGGCCTGCTTGGCCGCCTCGCTGGCGTAGCGGAACTTCATGCCGTCGGCCACGCGCGTGGTGCAGGCGGTGACGATGGTCCAACGCCCGCGCACCTCCTGCTCCACCAGACACATGCGGCACGCGCCCAGGGGGTCTAGCTTGGGGTGCGAGCAGAACACCGGGATCTCGATGTCGGCCGCCAGCTTGGCCGCATCGGTCAGCAGCATCCCGTTGGGGACTTTGTACTCGACGTCGTCAATGGTGATAGTTACGAGATCAGCCATACATCACACCCGCACCTTGGGCGCCACCTGGCCGGTGTCGGGCCGATAGATAGGACGCACGGGCAGCTCGGGGCCCTTGCCGTTGGGGTTGGTCTGGCGAATGTACTCTTCGAACTCGGCCCGGAAGAGCTTGAGGAGGCTGCGCACGCCCCACACCGAGGCCGGCCCGAAGGGACAGAAGCTTTGCCGCTCGATGGGATAGGTGAGCCGCTCGATCAGGTCCAGGTCGCTGATCTGGCCGTGGCCCGCCTCGATGCGCCCCAGGATCTTTTCGAGCCAGCCGCTGCCCTCGCGGCAGGGGGTGCACTTGCCGCAGCTCTCCACGCGGAAGAAGGTCAGCGTCCGCCGCGCCAGCTCCACGATGTTGGCGCCCTCGCACACCACGATGATGCCGCAGGAGCCCAGCAGGGAGCCGGCCGCGGCGATGCTCTCGAAGTCCATGGGCGTGTCCAGCTTGTCCGCGGGCAGGTGCGGCATGGACAGGCCGCCGGGGATGATGGACTTGATGGGGCGATCGTCAATGGTGCCGCCGGCGTAGTCGTAGATCAGCTGGCGCAGGGTGGTGTTGTAGGGCAGCTCGTAGACCCCCGGCTTCTTGACGTTGCCGCTGAGGCAGTAGAGGGCGAAGCCGGGCGACTTCTCGGTGCCCCACTGGCGATACCACTGGGCGCCGTGCTTGACGATGGGCACCACCTGGGTGATAGTCTCGACGTTGTTGACGATGGTGGGCTTGCGGTAAAGGCCCTCCACGGCCGGGAAGGGGGGCTTCAGCCGCGGGTGGCCTCGGTAGCCCTCCAGCGAGGTCAGCAGGGCGGTCTCCTCGCCGCAGATGTAGGCCCCGGCGCCCCGGTGCACTACGATCTCCAGGTTCTTCTTGGTGCCGAAGATGCCCTTGCCCACGTAGCCCTTGGCCCGCGCCTCGGCGATGGCCTGCTCGAGCCGCTGCGCGCCGAAGAAGTATTCCCCGCGGATGTAGATAAACGCGTGCTCAGCCTCGGTGGCGTAGGCGGCCAGGATGATCCCCTCGATCAGGTGATGGGGGTCGTACTCGATGATCAGCCGGTCCTTGAAGGTGCCGGGCTCGCTCTCGTCTGCGTTGACCACCAGGTAGCGAGGATAGACTCCCTTGGGCAGGAAGCCCCACTTGACGCCGGTGGGGAAGCCCGCGCCCCCACGGCCGCGCAGGCCCGACGCCTTCACGGTCTCCAGCACATCGGTGGGCGTCAGCTCGGTCAGGGCGCGGCGGGCGGTCTGGTAGCCGCCGTCGGCCTCGTAGCTCTCAATGGTGTGGCTGTCCGGCTTGTCAATGCGAGCCAGCAGGAAGTTGGTCTCCGGGTGGTGGTCGTGGTGGTAGGGGCCGGAGGCTCGCGGCGCGTCGCCGCCGGGCACGGCTCGCGCCGGCGCAGGCATCTGCTCGGCCGGCAGGTCGGCCAGCCGGCGCAGCTCGTCCAGCATGGCGTCAATGCGCTCCAGCGTGTCCAGCTGCTCGTAGTAGCGCATCCAGTTGGCCTGGCGCTTGGTGACGGCCACCATGGGCGCGGTGGCGCAGGAGCCCAGGCACTCCATCTCGCCCAGGGTGAACAGCCCATCGGCAGTGGTTTGATGGAAGTCCACGCCCAGCCGCTGCTTGAGGCGCTCGGCGCACTGGCCGGCCCCGCGCAACAGGCAGGGCACGTTGGTGCACACCTCGATGTGGTAGGTGCCCAGCGGCTCCTGGTGCAGCATGTGGTAGAAGCCCACGAACGCGCGCACCTCCGCCGGGTCTATGTCGAACAGCGCGGCCACCTCGGCCATGGCCTCCTCAGGCACGTAGCCGAGCTGCTGCTGCACCGCCTCCAAGGCGGGCCCCAGGGCCGACCGCGGCTGCGGATAGCGAGCCATCAGATCTCGGATCTTGCTGCGAGTCGCGTCGGTCAGTACAGGTGTCATGATCGGTATGCAGTGAAGGTGGCTGGTGATCGGTGGTCGGTCGTCAGTGATCAGTGATTGGGAAGAGTCAAACGCTCTACCCTCAACCTGCCCAGCGCAACAGGCCAGCCGGCTTTCGCCTTCTCAGGGCCGCCTCTCTCCTTACGAGTTACCGGTCACCGGTAACTGATCACTGATCACCGGACTATCGGTCCACCTCGCCCAGCACGATGTCAATAGAGCCGATGATGGCGATCAGGTCGGACAGGAGCTGGCCGCGGGCCATGGTGTCGGTGGCGAAGATGTTGACGAAGCTCGGCCCCCGCACCCGCAGGCGATAGGGCTTGGGGCCGCCGTCGGAGACGATGTAGAAGCCCAGCTCGCCCTTGGGGTTCTCGTGGCCGAAGTAGACCTCGCCGGGCGGCGGCTTGATGCCCTCGGTCACCAGCTTGAAGTGGTGGATCAGCGCCTCCATGCTGGTGTCCAGCTCATCGCGCGGGGGGAGGGCCACCTTGCGGTCCGTGGTCTTGCAGGGCTCGCCCTCCGTCCGCTTGACGTCCTCCAGGGCCTGGCGGATGATGCGGATGCTCTGGCGCATCTCCTGCATGCGCACCTCGTACCGGCCCCACGAGTCGCCGCGGTTCGAGAGGGGCACGTCGAACTCGTAGCGGTCATAGCCGCTGTAGGGCGCTAGCTTGCGCAGGTCGTAGTAGACGCCGCTGCCGCGCAACAGGGGGCCGGTGACGCCCAGGCTGATGGCGTCCTCCTTGCTGAGCACGCCGATGCCCTCCAGCCGCTTGCGCAGCACCACGCTGCGGGAGAGCATCCGCTCGTACTCGTCCAGCCGGCGCAGGAACAGGTCGCAGAACTCCTCGACCTTGGGCACGAAGGCGGGGGGCACGTCCTTCCATACGCCGCCGATGCGCACGTAGGAGACCGTCATGCGCGCGCCGCAGATCATCTCGAAGATGTCCAGGATCATCTCCCGCTCGCGCAGCGCGTACATGAGCAGGCTCATGCCGGTGCCGCTGGTGTCCAGGATGTGGGTGGCCAGCCAGATCAGGTGGGCGGCGATGCGCTGCAGCTCGGCCACCACCACCCGAATGGCCTGCGCGCGCGGGGGGATCTCCACGCCGAGCAGCTTCTCCACGGCCAGGCAGTAGCCCAGGTTGTTGCACATGGCCGAGGTGTAGTCCATGCGGTCGGTGTAGGGCACGAAGTCCTTGTAGCGGACGTGCTCGCCCTGCTTCTCGAAGCCGCTGTGCAGGTAGCCGGTGTCGGGGTGTGCGCTGACGATGCGCTCGCCGTCCAGCTCTAGGGCGATGCGCAGCACGCCGTGGGTGGCCGGGTGGTGCGGCCCCAGGTTGAGCACCATGTGCTGCGTGGGATCCACTCCCTTGGGCAGGGGCGCCTTGGTAGGCGGCGGGTCCATGATCTGCTTGCCCAAGGTGGCGAACTCCGGGTCGTTCCAGGTCATGCTGAAGGGCACTTCCTCGCCGCCCAAGGGCTCGTCCTTGCGCAGGGGATGGCCCACCCAGTCCCAGGGCATCATGATGCGGCGCAGGTCGGGATGGCCCTCGTAGTGGATGCCCATCAGGTCGTAGGCTTCCCGTTCCATGCAGAAGGCGGACCGCCACAGCGGGTAGAGGCTGGGGATGGTGGGCTTGGAGTCGGGGCCCTCGGCCGGCACGGTGAGGCGGATGCGGCGGCGACCGGAGAACGAGAAGAGGTGGTAGATGCCGGCGAAGCGCTTGTCGCCCGGCTTGCGCTGCCGCGGGGGCAGCGCGCTGCGGTCCACCGCCGTCAGGTCGGCCAGGTGGACGAACTCCAGGCCCGGCTCATCGCGCAGGAAGCGGGCCACCGACAGCAGGTCGGCCGCTCGCACGGTGAAGTCCACCTCGCCGAAGGCGCGCTCCACATCTAGCACCGCCGCAGGGAAGCGCTCTCGCAGCCGCGCCTCCACGTCGCGGAACTCCTTGGTCTCCACAGGGTCGGCTACCGTCGCCGGTGCGACGCTGGTCATGATGGCCTCCTACCGCATGGAACGGCTCTTGGCCGCCTCCATGAACTGCAGGTCGTAGTCGCTGAACTTCTCGCCCTGGATCTTCTTCTGCAGAAGCAGCAGCCCCTGGAGCAGCGCCTCCGGCCGCGGGGGGCAGCCCGGTATGTACACGTCCACCGGGATGATCTTGTCCACGCCCTGGACGATGGCGTAGTTGTTGAAGGGTCCACCGGCGCTGGCGCAGATGCCCATGGCGATCACCCACTTGGGCTCCGGCATCTGGTCGTAGAGGCGCTTCACCACCGGCGCCATCTTGTTGCTCACCCGGCCGGAGACGATCATCAGGTCGGCTTGGCGAGGGGAGGCGCGGAACAGCTCGGAGCCGAAGCGGGCGATGTCGTGCCGCGGGGTGCCGCTGGCGATCATCTCGATGGCGCAGCAGGCCAGGCCGAACAGCAGCGGCCACACCGAGTTCTTGCGGCTCCAGTTCACCATAGCCTCCAACGACGTCACCAGCACGCCGTCGTGGCCCAGCTTGCTCTCAAGTCCCATACCACACCTCTTTGCGCATTTCTCGTTACCGGCTACCTTTGACGCAATGCTCGTTAGGCGTCGCTCCTCACCACTCCAACGCGCCCTTCTTCCACACAAAGACGTACCCGACCAGCAGGATGCCCAGGAACACCGCCATCTCGATCAGCCCGAACAGGCGGAGCTGCCGCAGCATCACAGCCCACGGGTAGAGGAAGATCACCTCGATGTCGAACAGGATGAACAGCACCGCGATGACGTAGTACTGCACCGGAAAACGGCGCCGCGCGTCGGTGTACGGCACCATCCCCGACTCGTACGGCTCCAGCTTGGCCTTGGTTTTTCGACTGGGCCCCAGGACGGCAGGCAGCGCCATCGCGATGATCGCAAAGACCGTGGCCAGCACGATCAAGATCAGAATTGGAAGGTAGTCAGAAGGCACGGGGCTTGCTCCGTCAGCGAGATGAGGGGTTGAGCTACAAGCGAGCAGGAACGTTCGTCCTGTCTCTGGCGTCAGCAACGGGGAGGGGAGGAAAACCTTGCTGAGCGCCGACCCGGCAAAAGCTCGCGAATTCTATCACACGGCCAAGCAGTTGTCAAAACGTTGTTCTCTGCTGGCACGCCCGCTGTGCTACGCCAAGCCGGGCGCCGTAGGCCCTCAGGCGGTGTCCCCTCCTCCTCGTTGCCTGCTTCCTTTCCTTTCTATCTAACGTTCAGGGCTGCGTCTGTAATGTTTTCGCATTCACAAGCGCCTGACACGACCGTCTCCCATACGGAACAGAACACCATATGAACCTCCTAGCCGCGACCGTTGCGCTGATGGCCGCCCTCCTATCCGCCGATGGCCCCGAAGCCGGCACCACCTGTCCGGCCTGGCAGCCGCCGCCGGCGACCTCCTACCGCGCCTTCCGCCACCCCGGCCTGTACGCCTTTCTGGACTGGCCCCACGTGGACCCCGGCCCCTCGCCGTGGCTGGACGGCGGCCATCAGGTCTTCCCCTGGAGCTACATCGAGGACGAGACCCCCGGCCAGCACTACTGGGAGGAGGTGGACCAGTGGATTGCGGCCGAGGCCGCGCTGGGCAAGCGAGTGGCCCTGGCCTTCAACACCTACGACGGCACCTGCTGCGGCGGCGACCGCCTGCCCACCTGGTTCAAGCAGCGCTACGGCGCCTGGCCGGCCGGCAACGGTTACGTCACCTGCTCCTGGACCGACCACACCGGCAGCCACACCGAGGATATCCCCATGTACTGGGCGGAGCCCTACCTCACCCACTTCGAGGCCTTCATCCGCGCGGCGGCCGAGCGCTACCGCGACGACCCGCGCGTGGCCTGGGTGGAGGTCAGCACCGGCATCTACGGCGAGGCCATGCCCGCGGAGGCCTACGCGCAGGGGGTCAAGGACTGCCTGCAGGCGGCCGGCCTCACCAGCAGCCGCTGGGTGCAGACCATGAACCGCATCGTGGACATCTACCGTCGCCACTGGCACGACACCCCGCTGTTTACGCAGTACGCGCCCTGGTACCTGGAGCGCACCGAGCGCCGGGACCACACCGACTACGCGGGCAGCGTGGGCGTGGGCATGAAGCACAACCGCATCCAGGTGGACCACGACGACCAGGTGGTGCGCAGCGACACCGTCAACCTCAGCGCCTACGTCTGCCGCACCGGCCAGTACGACCCCATGCTGCAGTTCGCCGGCCGAGTGCCCGTGGCCTGGGAAGGGGAGGACATCTACTTCCAAACCCAGAGCGACCTGCTGTGGGGCATCCTCAACGCGCTGGACAAGCACCCCACCTACCTTCTGCTGGGCAAGCGCACCCTGCGCACCGCCGACCCCTTCCGCCAATGGGTGCTGCGCTTCGCCGACCGCTACACCGGCGTCACCGTCTTCGACACCCCCGGCGTCTGGACGGCCCTGCGCGAGCCGACGCCCACCAACCCCGACGGCTCCAGCCGCTGGTATCCCCAGCGGGGCAACTTCGAGTTCTGGCTGCGCCAGGACGACCGCGCGGCGGGCGGCCGCACCGTGCCCGAGTGGAACGTCACCGGCCACCCGTGGGGCCGCTACACCCGCCGCACCGACCAGGCCAGCGGCAACCGCTACATGGTCTTCAGCGTGGAGGACGCCTTCCTCTTCGACAACCGCACCGTGCCCGTGACCATCACCGTCACCTACCTGGACTACGGCGGCGACACGTGGGAGCTGCTCTACGACGCCCTGGGCAACGACTACAAGAGCGCCGGGGTCGTGCGCAAGGGCACCGGCGGCACGTGGAAGCAGGCCGTGTTCCGGCTGACCGACGCCCAGTTCGCCAACGGCCAGGCCGGCTACGACTTCCGCCTCGACAGCCGCGGGGACGGCAACGAGTACGTCAGCCTGGTGGAGGTGGTGAGGGGAAGGGAGAGGGCGAAAGGAGGGGAGGTGGAGGAGGTGGGGGAACTGGGGGAGCTAGGGGAACTGGAGGGGCTCCAGGAGCTGGGAGGGACGTCGACCCTATCGCCTCCCTCGTCTCCCTCGTCTCCTTACCTCCCCGCTGCTTCTCCCCCGCTCAACGACGACTTCGCCAACGCGGCGCTGATGGATCGCTTCCCGTTCCACGCCAACCAGCGGATTGACGGCGCGACCACAGCGGCCGACGACCCGATCATCGGCTGCGGCGTGGGCCAGGGGTGGCACACGGTGTGGTTCCGCTTCACGGGGCCGGGGACCGGCTTCGTGGCGCTGAACACCGTGGGCTCCGACTACGACACGGTGCTCTCGGCCTGGCAGGGCAGCCGGGGCAGCCTGGCCGGCCAGGGCTGCAACGACCACATCGGCTGGTGGACCACCACCTCCCAGCTCAACGTGCCGGTGCGCCTGGGCCAGACCTACTACGTGCAGGTGGCCAGCCGCCGGCCGCTGTCCACCTCCAGCAGCCTCCTGCTGAGAGCCACCTACCACACCTGCACCTACCCCACCGACGAGGCGGTGGCGGTGGGCATCTTCCGCAGCTTCGGCCTGCCCGGCTTCGACGAGTACGTGGAGGTCACGCCCATCGCCGGCGGCGGCCGCTGCGCGGTCACCGCCATCGAGCTGCCCGGCTTTCACCTAGAGGGCTCGGTGCCGGCCGCCCTGGGCGACCTGCCCAACCTGCAGCGCATCGTCATGCAGGACAACGGCCTGACCGGCTCGCTGCCCCCTAGCCTGGGCAACCTGCGCCACCTGCTGGTGCTCGACCTGGGCCGCAACCGCCTCAGCGGCCCCCTGCCGGAGTGGATCACCGCCCTCTCCACCCTCCAGCGCCTGGACCTGGCCGGCAACCGCTTCAGCGGCCCGCTGCCGGCCGGCATGGCCAACCTGGCCAACCTGCAGCGGCTCTACCTCTCCAACAACCAATTCGACGGGCCGCTGCCCGACGGCCTGGGACGCCTGGCTTACCTGGAGGAGCTGTGGCTGGGCTACAACCGCTTCAGCGGCCCGCTGCCGGCCTGGCTGGGCGGGCTGACTCGGCTGCGCGCGCTCTCCCTGGCCCACAACCGCCTCAGCGGACCCCTGCCGCCGAGCCTGGGGCAGCTCAACCGCCTGCAAGCGCTTTACCTTTCGGGCAACGGGCTGGAGGGCCCGATCCCGGCCCCGTGGACGTCCGGCCTGACCAGCCTGCGGGAGCTCTTCCTGGACGGCAACCGGCTGAGCGGTCCCCTGCCCGCGGACCTGGGCCGCCTGCGTCGCCTGCAGGTGCTGCGGCTGGACGGCAACCAGCTCAGCGGCCCCCTGCCGGCCGGCCTGGGCGATCTGACGGCGCTGGGCGGGCTGCACCTCGGCCGCAACCGGTTCACCGGCGCACTGCCGGCCGAGCTGGGCAACTTGAGCGACTTGACCGGGCTTTATGTCGAGTACAACCAGCTGGGGGGACCGCTGCCGGCGGCGCTGGGCAACGCTGCCGGTCTGCGGCGGCTGAAAGCCGACCACAACCTGTTCAACGGCCCCCTGCCGGTCAGCCTGACCGCGCTGGACCTGTGGATCGGCCACTTCCACGCCACCGACGCCTGCGAGTCGCCCAACCCGGCCTTCCAGGCCTGGGCGGCGACGGTGCCCGACTGGCAGGGAACGGGACAGCTCTGTCAGCTGGCGCTGAGCAAGGGGGGCGAGCCGGCCGACGCTACGGGCGGCGATCTGACCTATCGCCTGGAGCTGCGCAACTTCACCGGCCAGGCCCTGAGCGACGTGCGGCTGGAGGACGTGTTGCCCGACGGCGCGCAGGTACTGGCCGCCGACCCGCCGGCCAGCCGGGTGGTGGGCAACACGGTGACGTGGGAGCTGGGCAGCCTGGCCGTCAACGCCGTGCAGCCTTTGGCGCTGCAGGTGCGGCTCTGGCCGGCTGGGACCGTGCAGATCAACACGGCTCAGGTCACCGCGCGCGCCGGCGCCACCACCTTCGGCGGCAGCGCAGCCTACGCGGTCGGCGAGCAGCCGCCCCCCGGGGCCACGCCCACGCCGACCGCTGCGCCGCCTGCCACGCCGACGCCCACCCCCAGCGCCACGGCGACGCCGCCTCCCACCCCGACGGCCACGGCCACGCCCTCACCCACGCCGACCGACACGCCGACGCCTACTCCAACCGCCTCCGCCACGCCGTCGCCTACCCTCACCCCAACGCCCACCACCGCCGGCACCGCCACGCCTTCGCCTACCGCGCCCCTCATCCGCCGCTACCTGCCGCTGATCCTGCGCCAGTGAGTCGCCTCACCAACAACCCCTCGAGCGACGGCCTGCCCGTCTGGTCGCCCAACGGCCAGTGGATCGCCTTCCGCTCCGACCGCGACGGCGCGTGGGGCATCTACGTCATGCGCGCCGACGGCTCCAACGTGCGCAAGCTCACCGACGCGCCGGTGTTGCCGGTGTGGTTCTTCGAGAAGATGGCTTGGAAGCCGTAAGCAGCTTCCGGTGACGATGCACTCCCGCTGCGCCGGCAGCCTTCCGAGATGCGAGGGCTGCCGGCGCAGCTCGTTGCGCAGGTGAGCTACACGACCTCGACGGGGCCGACCCCAACGCCGACCCCCACTGCGTCGCCCACCCCGACGCCCACGGCCACGGCGACTCCGGCCGCTGAACGCCGCTACCTGCCCTTGATCCTGCGCTCAGTAAGCCACGGTCAGCCATCGCAGGGCCATCTGCCGCTGGTGATGCGGGAGTGAGCGGGCTGGGAGAGGCAGCTTGGTTTTTGGTAACCGCGACCGCGCCCTGTTCACGGGATGAACAGCGCTATAGCCCCGTGCGTTTGGTACTCCGAGCCACCGTGGATGGTGTAGAGGATC
>JANWYQ010000008.1 GCA_025055015.1 Caldilineales bacterium | reverse complement strand
GCCGTGGGCGTAGGGGTGGCCGCCGGGCCGAGGATCACGATCTGCTCCGGCGACTCGACGATGATCTCCGGCGCGCCTCGGTACTCCTTGATCTTGCCCGTCACCCGCACCCGCTGGCCGACGTAGATCTGGTCGGGGGGCTGGGGCCAGCGGTCGAAGCGAGAGGCGAAGATCACCACCGAGAACGTGCCGCGGTAGTCCTGGGCGAAGTTGAGGAAGACCGCCTTGCCGCTGTTGTAGGCCCGCACCACGTCCCCCTCCACCGTCAGGCGCTGGCCGATGAAGAGGCCGGCGTCCTGCCAGCTGATCACGCCGTCCGGCGGAGGCTCCAGCCGAGTGCGCCCGGCCGGGTAGAGCAGGTCCTCCACGATCTCGATCTGGCCGGGCGACTCCACGATGATCTCCGGCCGGTCTCGGTAGAGCTGCACCTGGCCCGTCACCCGCACCCGCTTGCGGTAGTACAGGTCCTCCGGCCGCTCCGGGAAGGCTGGGTAGGCGCTGGCGAAGATCACCACCGTGAAGGTGCGGTCCTGATCGAAGTTGAGGAAGGTGACCTTGCCCGTGTCGTAGGTGTCCACCACGTCCCCCTCCACGGTCACCGTCTGGCCCAGGTAAGAGCCGGCCTGGTCCCAGCGGATGATGCCGCCCGCGGGCAGGGTGGCGGTGGGCTGCGGGCCGGCCCAGGGCTTGGCGTTGTTCCAGTCCCGCAGGAAGTAGCCGGCCAGGGTGTTCACCGCGGCCGCGTCGTCGAAGACGATGCCCAGCTCCCGGTTGTTCTCCAGGGAGTTGGTGGTCAGGTTCTGCGAGCCGACCATGGCCACCCGGCCGTCCACCAGCATGGCTTTGGCGTGGACGTAGGGGTCGTCCAGGAAGCGGATGGCCACCCCTGCGTCGAAGAGCTGGTCCACTGCGCCGTACTCGCTCTCGCCGGGGTCGTAGACCGCCGGCGTGGTGATGCGCACCCGCACGCCCCGCTGCGCAGCCGCAGCCAGCCGCGCGATCAGCGCCGGGTCCTGCAGCGAGGGGTGCTGCAGGTCGAGGCTGACCTGGGCGCTATCTATCAGCGCGGCCATGCGCTGCCGGCTGTTCACCGGGCTCCACACCAGCCGCGCGGCGCGCAGGTCGGGCTCCCGCCGCTCCCAGTCGGCGTCGAACACGGCAGCCACCTCGGCCACCACTGCCGGGTCGTCCACCACCACGGCGTACTCCCGGTTGCGCTCGAAGGAGGAGCGGGTCAGGTTGTGGGTCATGATGAAGGCCTGGCGGTCGTCCACCACCAAGCTCTTCTCGTGGCTGTAGACAAAGGCGCCCGGCCGGCCGCGCACCTGGACCCCGGCGGCGGCCATGGCTTGGGCGGCCAGGGCGTTGGTCTCCCCGCCGCCGTAGGGCGCCTCCTCGATGAGCACCCGCACGTCCACCCCGCGCTGCACGGCTTGCGCCAGCGCCTGCACCCAGGTGTCGTCGGTGATCAGGTAGACCTTCAGGCGGATGCTGGCGCGCGCGGCGTCTATGGCCCGCAGCAGGGGCTCCCGGCCTGCGTCGGGCATGGCCAGCAGCTCCACGGGCGCTGAGACCACGGGCAACGCCTCGGCCGCATCGGGCGCAGCCGGCGGCCAGCCCATGCTGCGCAGCGCGAAGAACAGTGCAGCCAGCACGGCCAGCAGCCCAAGGCCGCCGATGGCCAGCCACGGTGGGCGACGCTGCCCAGAGCCCGGCCTAGAGCGCGTCTGGCCTTCCATGGCCTACCCCTGCTGCTCCGGCCGTTGGGGATGGGACAGGGCGATGGCCTGGGCCAGCTCCTTGACCTGCTCGGTGAGGCGGGAGATCTTGGTGGAGTAGTGGATGTTGACCACCATCAGGAACACCAGCGCGCCTAGGTAGAGCACCGAGACGGGCTCGTCCGCGCCCACCAGGCGGGTGAACTGGCGCACCAGAGGCCAGCCGACCACCACCGCCGGCGCGGCTACGGCGGCCAGCAGCCACAGCCAGGCGTACTCCTCCCGCAGCTTGCGCCGCCGCACCAGCTCCACCACCAGGGTGAGCAGCACGGCGCTGAGGATCATCATGAAAATCACTTGGCGCACAGGCATGGGCGTTCCTCACTCGGCGCGGTCCGCGCGCAGCATGGTAACAAAAATCGAGAGCATCATCTTGTAGACGTAGTAGATGGGCCGCAGGCCGGCGTGGATGGTCTGCCCGGTGGTGCTCTGGCACATCAGCACCGGCACCTCCACCAGCCGCAGGCCGGCGCGATGGGCGGCAATCAGCACGTCCGCGTCGGGGTACTGTTGCGGGTACACCGTGCCGCAGAAGAAGCGGTAGGCCCGGCGGTTCATGGCCCGAAAGCCGGAGGTAGGGTCGGTGATGCGCTGGCCGGTGGCCCACGAGGCCAGGGCGGCGAAGATGCGCATGCCGATGCGGCGACCGAGCTGCGCCTTGTAGTCCCCCACGCCCAGGAAGCGGCTGCCGATGGCCAGGTCGGCCTCGCCGGCCAGGATGGGCGCCAGCAGCGCGGGGATGCTCTCCGGCCGATGCTGGCCGTCGCCGTCCAGCTGCACCACCCACTGAGCGCCCAGGCGATCGGCGTACTTGAAGCCGGTCTGCCGGGCTGCGCCGTCCCCCAGGTTGATAGGCAAAGAGAGCACCACGGCGCCGGCCTCCCGCGCGATGGCCGCCGTGGCGTCGGGCGAGCGGTCGTCCACCACCACCACCGTGGCATGGGGCAGCCAGTGCCGCACCTCCTCGACCACCTGGCGGATGTTGGCCGCCTCGCGATAGGCGGGGATCACCACCACCCCCTGGCGGGACGCCTCGGCCAGCGCTTGCGCGCTCAGGGGCTCAGCCACAGCCCGCCTCCTGTCGCACCAAGGCCGCCACCTCGCCCACAGCGCGGAACTGGTAACCCGCAGCCGCCAGCCAGTCCACCAGCCAGGCCAGCAGGGCCGGCCCCTCGCCCGGCCGACGGCTGTACACGCCCTGCCAAAAGCGGGGAAGCTGAGCGAAGGCCGACGGCGCGGGCGCCAGGTCGTGCATGTGGCAGTCAATCACCGCCACGGGGCCCAGCCCCAGCCGGTCCAGCAGCGGGCCGTAGACGCCCAGGCCCAGCAGCCTCAGGAAGCTCACGCTGACGATCAGGCGCAGGCGGGGCAGCACGGCGAAGGGGATCTCCACCAGGCATGGCCCCTCGGCCGCTGCCTGGGCGCCGTCGAGCACAGGGTGGCCGGCTGCGTCCACCAGGGTGGGCCGGGTAGGCCAGGCCAGTCGGTTGGCCTTGCCCGGGTGCCAGGTGGGGAAGACGCTGGCGTCGTACTGGAACCCCTCGGCCCGCAGCCGCGCCAGGCCGGCCGAGGTGATGCGCCCCAGGGGCGCGCGATAGCCCACGGGATCGTGGCCGAACGCGGCCCGGAAGGCGGCCTTGCCGCGACGGATCTCCTCCAGGGTGTCGGGCCGCCGGGGGTCGTGGCTGTAGCTGTGCAGCCCCAGCTCCCAGCCTGTGGCCATCAGCCGATCGGACAAGCCCGGCCGGGTCTCCAGCAGCTCGCCTACCACGAAGGCGGTCCAGGGCAGCCCACGGCTGGCGCTGAACTCGGTCAGCCACTGCCAAGTGGGCTCGTGCTCCAGGGCTTCGTAGTGCCGCTGCCGGGTCAGGTCGTGGTGGTCGGCCTCGACGTCCAGGGTCAGGCAGGCGATGCGGGTTTGGTTCAACACGGGGGCATTATAGCCGGAGGTCGCTCCCCTGCCAAGGCGCAACCGGCGCAATACCTCTCAGCGCCCACGCGGCGGACACGGCGCCACCCTCGCCGGACAGCGCCCACTCGACCGTTCAAACACCGGCTCACCGCCGTTGTCGAGCAAGATGGGCCCTGGTACAGCGCCTCTTGTCCGCAAATCCCAGGGGCCAGCGGCATTGGTCGCACCAACGAGGAAGTCTGCAGAGCTTAGCGGAGGCCGTAGAGCCTCTTGTGACGCATCACTCACGGCCGTGTCATGAGCTCCCGCCGATGGTGGTGGGAACAGCGAGCGTCTGGCTCTTTGACGACACCGGCTCAGCCATCGCATGTCCGACATTGGTTGCGAGCCCAAAAGTCACCACCTGGAGTCCGGGAATGCCCTCCACTGGACGGCTAGAGATTAGGACGAACCCCGGAACCTGCTCCAACAGAGCCTTCGCCTCCCATGGGCTGATCACCAACAAGAACCGCCCCGCAGGGTGCAGGTGCTGCCGGGCTCGGCTCGCCATCTCCACTAAGAAAGCCAGTCGCTTGCGCTCGAGGACCGGCCCTATCAGGCGAAGTAACAAATTCGCCAATGGCTCCACCCGGCGTAGCGTAGAGGTCAGCAGGCGGGTCCACTCTGTTTCGTTCCCGCGCATCGGCGGATTGCAGGCGATGATGTCGTAACATCCTTCGACCGCCTCGAACAGGTTGGACCGGAAGATACGCATCTGCACTCCGTTCAAAGCGGCGTTGCGCCTGGCCTGTTTTAGCGCACGCGGGCTGACATCAACGGCGTCCACTTGCCAACCGCGCAGCGCCAGAAAAATGCCCACATATCCCGATCCTGTGCCCAGGTCCAGGGCCCGGCCCGTGACAGGCTTCATAACCGCTTGCGCAGTTTCCTGGGCCAACAAACGGGTATCCTGGCGAACATTGCACACTCCTAGCGCGTTCTCAATTTGAATATGCGATTGCTCTACAGAACTCATGGTAGGTTGTCTCATGGTGAGATCGTTCCTTGAGATAGTTCGGCGACCAAACGGTCCCGCGTGAGCCAATACGATGAGGTGCTGCAAGTGAAAAGGACTGTCACCTCGAGTTACTTCCTCACTCCGGCATTGCCGAAGCTTACGCTCCGGCCAGAGCATCCGGTGCACCGGCGACAAGGGTCAGAGGGCAGTACCCCGGAGGTTCGAGCATTTCGTCCGCTACTGGGGCCACAAGAGCGGCGCCACTGAGGGCTACGCCATTATAATAAAAAGGACGCACCCCCTCCACCAAATCGAAAACTAGAAGTCCCTCAGATTGACCGAACGTGCGGGCGGCGCTATACTCAAGCGGCTTGCAGCAAGCCGACCGCTCTGCGGCGAGTTCTATGTTCACCGTATCCGCCCACCAGCGATGCGCCTCTCGCTCTCTGGTCCACCCTTCGCCTTTAGCCTGACCGCCGTGATCATCGGCCTGTTGGCCGTGGCGAGTCGCGGCGTCTGGGCGCTGCAGTCGCGCGCCGTGCGCTGGGACGAGCCGAACATGCTCTTGCTGGCGCGCAACTGGCTGCGCGGCCTGGGCTATCACATCGCGCCGGGCGTGCCTGACCTACAGTGGCCGCCGGGCGCGCCGGCGCTGGCCGCGCTCAGCTTGGCAGCAGGTGTGCCGATCGAGCAGGCGCTGGCGGTTTGGCATGCCCTGCTGGGCGCCGTGATGTGCGTGGCCCTCTACCTGCTGGTGGCCGAGGTAACAGGGGATAGGCGGGTTGCGGCTACGACAGGGCTGCTGGCTGCTGTCTGGCCCTCCCTGGCGGTGTGGCCGCTCTACTGGGGCAGCAACACCGAGGCGCCCTTCCTGGCCTTTTGGCTGCTGGGCCTGTGGGGGGCGTGGCGCGGCCTGGCGTGCCAGAGCGGCTGGGCTGCCCTGGCGGCCGGCGCCGCCTTCGGCGCAGCCTACTTGGTGAGGCCGGAGGGTCTGCTCTGGTGGGCGCTGTTCACTGTAGCCGCGATTGCCTTGCTGCTGCGTCGGCAGCAGAGATGGTGGATCCCGGTGGTGGCAGCCCTGGGCTTTTGGGCCTTGGCCGGGCCGTATGTGCTCTACCTCTCCCTCCACGTCGGCAGCCTAACCCTCAGCGGCAAGACCGGCATCACCCACCTCATCAGCGCGGCGGACGCAGCACACGGCGCGGCTGTGGGCCAGGACGCAGGCTCGGCTTTGGACAGCAGCGGACAGGAGATCCTTTGGGACTCTAAGGAGCGCTTCCGCTACAGCCTATGGGACGCAGTCTCGGAACAGCCTACAGCCTTCGTCCGTCGAGTCCTTGGCAACCTGCGGGAGGCCGCAGCCGTTGTGGTGGATCCCCTGCTCGGGGTGCCGGCCGTGGTGTTGGCCGCCCTAGGCCTCTTCGGCCAGGGGTGGGACCGCCGTCGCTGGCTGGCCAACGCCTTCTGGCTGGCAGCCTTGGCGCCGCTGGCGGTGGTGCTGCTGTTCCACATCCAGCCGCGGCTGCTGGCTCCCCTAGCGCCGGTGGCCCTGGCATGGACGGCGGCCGGGGTGTGGCACCTGAACCGCTGGAGCTGGGACAGCCTGGCCCCCTGGCCACGCTTCCGCCGTGCTGCGCCGCTGGCGGCGCCGCTGGCCCTGGCCGCGCTGCTCGCCCTGGGCCTCTACGGCCAGGTGCAGGCCCACCGCGCGGGCCAGGCCAGCCTCTTTCCCTCGCATCGAGAGGCCGGGCTGTGGCTGGCCGAGCACAGTCGCCCGGGCGAGCCGGTGATGTCCCGCAACGCCGAGGTCAGCCTCTACGCCGACCGACCTCCGGTAGCTCTGCCCAACGCCGGGTGGGAGCAAGTGCTCAACTACGGCCGGCGCCGCGGCGCGGTCTACCTGGTCCTGGATAGCTGGGAAGCGGCCAACGTGCGGCCGCAGCTGGCGTTTCTGCTGGACCCGGCCCGCCGACCGCCCGAGGTGGAACATCTGGCCTCCTTCCACGACCACCGGCGGACCACCCATGTGTTTCGGCTGGGTGATCCTCGTGCGGTGAGCGGTGTTCGGTAATCCCATGTAAGGAGGGACGGCAGGCCAAGAGGAATGGGCAAGCCTCAAATCTTGCGAAACTGTAACCTCTCACGGCCCCAGTCGGTGTGTGTTTTCATCCGAATTTCATCTTCACCCGCTATACTCGCCGGACGGCAACACTACGCACTTCCTCTACACCCTCGCAGCTCGCCGGCGCTGGCGGGCTAGACGCGGTAGAAGCGCAGCGCCTGCGAGCAACCCTTTTGCATCTTTCGCACAGGAGAAACCTCTGATGAGTGAAGCACCGAACCGCATCCCTCTGAGACGACGATGGCTAGCGCTGGTTGCAGTGATGGCGATCGTAGCTCTACCCATGGCCGGCCTGGCCCTGGCCCAACCGAGCGCGCCGCTGGCCGCGCCTAAGGCCGCAGCGGCGCCACAGAGCCTGCAGTGGCAGATGGTGCACAACCGGCCGGGCACCTATTGGTACACCCTCTCGTTCCCCAGCCGCAACGTCGGCTACGTGGCCGGCGGGCCGGACGCCGACGCCAACGGCGGCAAGGGCTCGGCGGTGATCGCCAAGACCACCAACGGCGGTTTGACCTGGACGGTGACCACGGTGCCTGACACCCAGTACTACATGCGCGGCTTCGACTGCAAGGACGACAACACCTGCTGGCTGACGGGCGGCAGCAACTCCTACGGCAACCGGATCCGCCGCACCACCGACGGCGGCGCTACGTGGGGCTATGCCAACAACCGCCTGCCCTACACCAAGTGGACCTGGTCCGCGGGCTACACCGGCGTGGGCAACAGCGTGCTCATCGGCACCACCGGCTGGTTCGACGACCCGAACATGAAGGCCAACGTCCTGCGCTCCACCGACGGCGTCAACTTCGACCCGGTGGTGATAGACTACTCTAGCCTGGTGGTCTGGGACTTCGCCTGTCCCTCGCCCGGCGTGTGCTACGCTCCCGCCAAGGGCCGAGTGCACTACACGGCCAACAACGGCGCTAGCTGGACCACCTATCGCCTGCCTACCAGCGAGTACTACCGCGGCATAGACTGTGTGAACAACACCACCTGCTGGGTGGTTGGCGACCGGGCGTTGATCTACTCCACCGCCAGCGGTGGCACCTCCTGGCAGGCCAACTTCGTGCCGCCGGCGGGCAGCCTGCCTCGCATCTGGGACGTGGACATGCTGGACAGCCAGAACGGCTACGCTGTGGGATGCTACAGCCTGGACGCCAACGAGGTTTGCGTGGGCGGCGGCCTGCTGCTGCGCACTACCAACGGCCTGACCTGGGAGATCCTGCCCTCGCCGGCCGACAACGAGATCGCCGATTTGAAGGTCTTCAGCATGGACGAGCTGATCGTGGTGGACGGCGTGGGCCGGATCTGGTATGGCAAGGTCCCTCCTACCCCCACGCCTACGCCAACCCCCACCGACACGCCGACGCCGACGCCTACGGCCACACCCACCAACACCCCTACGCCGACGCCCACCGTTACGCCCACTCCCACTCCTAGCGCAGCCCGTATCTCTGGCATCGTGTTCGAGGACCTGAACGAGGACCTCCTCTACAACGATGGGTTTGAGCCGGGCCTGTCTGGAGCGGTGATGGCGCTCCGCCAGGGACCCTTCGAGCGCTACACCGCCACCTCCGACTCCACCGGCGCCTTCCTCTTCGACGATGTGGCGCCGGGCCAGTACACTCTGGTGCAGAAGGCCCCTGCCGCCGGCTACGACCACTATCGAAGCACCACCACCTTCTCCGTGCGCGCCGGCGACCGCTTCACCTTCTATATCCCACAGAACGTCTACGTGGCGCCAACGCCCACGCCCACGCCTCAGGCCTCCTGCTACTGCACCTTCCTCCCCGCTATCTTGCGGGAGCCTGAGCCCGCTAGCACCTTGCGGTCTCAGGAGCCGTAGGGGCGCCCTAAGAGGCAAGCCCTTCCTCGGGAAGAGCCAGAGGGCGCTGACAGGTTCCGCCGTTCAGCGCCCTCTGCCTTTCTCGGAACGGTGCGCACGTGTTGTTTGCGATGACCTTGCCCAAAGCGCATCCCATTGCGTGAAACTCGCATGCTCGGTACCATGCAGACATGACCAACGATAGTCTGTGCAACCGGCTGCGCAGCTTGGGAATGTCGCCGGCGTGGCTATGGCTGAGCCTCCTCGTGGTGGCAGCGGCAGCCTTCCTGCTGACGATCGGGCCGCTGCTGCGGATCCCATACCGCTTCGCCATTGACTACAACGAGGGGTGGAACGCCTACCATGCGCAGCGTGCGATGACAGGCGCGGCGCTGTACGACGCCGCTAACACGTGGACGCCGCTGGAATATCCACCGCTCTCTTTTTACGTCGTGGGCTACCTGGGCAAGCTGCTGGGAGACCCAGTGTTGGCGGGCCGGAGCCTCTCGTTTCTGGCGCTGTTGTTGGTGTCGGCGGGGGTGGCAAAGGCTGTCGTGCTGCTGGGCGGCAGACCATGGGAGGCAACCCTGGCCGGGCTCCTGTGCCTGGGCCTCTTCGCCGCCCATGCTACCCACATCGTGGGCATGAACGATCCCCAGATGCTGGGGCACCTCTTCGTGACCGCCGGCTTGTTGATGTACCTGGCGGGACCGCCAAGCCCCAAGCGCCTGTTTGCGGTAGCCCTGTTGCTCAGCCTAGGGCTGTTCGTGAAGTACAACCTGGTGGCCGTGCCGGCGGCCATCGGCCTGGACCTGCTGTTGCGCCAACGACGGCTCTTCGTCCTCTGGACCGGCTTCATGGTCTTGCTCGTGGGCGGGGGCCTGGCCCTGTGCGTGGCAGTGTGGGGAGAGGACTTCCTCCAGCAGATCACCCTCAACGCCATCACGTACGACTACCGCAAGGCCATCGTCTCCACGGTCCAGTACACGCTGCTGCTGCAGATCCCTCTGTTCATGGCTGTGCTGTGGGCTCTCTGGGCGGTGGGCCAGGAGCGCCAAAGAGTTGTGGTGTTCTACCTGGCGATCAGCCTGCCGTTCGGCTTCTACACCATGGGCGGCACCGGCAGCGACGTGAACTTGATGTTCGACGCGTTCCTGAGCCTGGCCATCGCCGTGGGCCTGGCCCTGGCCTACGTCCGCCAGAGGCTGCAGCCGCGGCTGGGAATCCCGGAGGCGGTGGTGGCGCTGCTGCCCCTTCTGGCCGCCGTGAGCCTGTTCACGGCGCTGCCGGAGAAGGCCTTTCGCCCGCGGATGCTGGCCGACTTCCGCAGCCGCGAGCAGGCCTTCCTGGAGGACGTGGCCTACCTGCGCGGCCGGCCGGGGGCGGCCCTGTGCGAAACCCTGCTGCTGTGCTACTACGCCGACAAGCCCTTCCTCTACGATCCCTACAACGCCCGGGAGATGGTGGTGAAGGGCATCCGGAGCGAGGCCGAGGCGGTACAGCAGTTCGAGCAGGAGGTGTACGCAGTGGTGCAGACCAACCACCCCTTGCCGGCCCGCTACTTCGACGATCCGCCGCCGCCCACCGACCGGCCGGTGGTGGGCACCCACGCCCGCTTCACCGAGAACATGCGCCGCGCCATCGGCCTGCACTACGTCCAGGAGCGACAGACGGGAAGCAGGGCGTTCTACGTGCCGCGCGGCTCCCAGGCGAAGCCAGCTCCCAACCCATGAACAGGCCGCTCCAAGGCTCGGTCGTCGCCACACGCTCACAAGAGATTGTCAGCCCCGTGCGGCTGTGGTATCATGCCGGCCTCAAGGGGTAGTTCCTTACACCTTCTTTCTGCAAACCCACCCATGGACTTAATCGAACACATCACCTGGGGCGACCAGCCCCTCTGCTATATCATCCGTGCCGGCTTTCGGCCGGAGCGCACCACCTTCGTCACCCCGCCCGAGTTCAAGCAGCAGGTGGGCTTTGTGGTCTACCCCGCCGGCGGGGAGATCAAGCGCCACGTGCACCGACCCCTGGAGCGCCACCTGGTCGGCACCTCCGAGGTGCTGGTGGTGCAGCAGGGCCGCTGTCTGATTGACATCTACAACGACGACCGGGAGCTGGTGGCCACCCGGGAGCTCCTCCCCGGCGACGTCATGCTGATGGTAGGGGGCGGCCACGGCTTCCGCATGTTGGAGCACACGGTCCTGCTGGAGATCAAGCAGGGCCCGTACACCGGCCTGGACGAGAAGGAGCATTTTTAGCCTGGAGCACGGAGTCGGGAGCGTGGAGCATGGAGTGTAGGGCGCAGAGAGCGGAGCTAGGAGTCGGAGCGTGGAGCTAAGCGCCGAGCGCGTGGAGCCAGGCGCTTGGAGCGTGGAGCGAGGTACCGGGAGCGCAGAGGCCGGAGGAGCGAGCCTCGGCGCAGAAGTCTGGAGCCGGGCGTTAGCAGCTCGCCTCGAACATCTTGAGAAAGGAGAACTATCATGGCGGAGTTTCGGTTCCAAAACCTGGAGATCTGGAAGCGGGCCGTGACGATGGCTCACACCTTGTTCGACCTCGCTGACAAGCTAGAGGAGAAGCGCCTCTACCGCTTTGCGGAACAGCTCAGAGGAGCGGCTCTCTCAGTTCCAAACAACATCGCCGAGGGATCGGGGAGCGAGTCCGCTCGTGAGTTCGATCAGTTCCTGGGTTTTGCACGACGTTCCATCTATGAGACAGCCAACATGCTGTACATCTTTGCCGACCGAAAACTGGTCACCCGCGAGCTAGCGGATGCCCTCGTTCAGGAGCTGGAGGAGCTATCCAGAATGATCACCGGCTTTCGGAGAAGCCTGAGATGACGGCGCGAAGCATGGAGCAGGGAGCGGAGGGTGTCGAGCAGGGAGTAGGGAGCAGGGAGCAGGAAGTAGGGAGTAGGGAGCAGGGAGCGGAGAGCAGGGAGCGGAGAACGGAGAGTGAGGGGCGAAGGGCTAGGAGTTCAGAACTCCAGTTTCCACGCTCCGATCTCCGCCCCCCAATCTCCCCAAGCTCTGCACTCCAGGCTCCACGCCCTCCCATCCCTGTCAACGAGCCGCTGTTGGACGGCAACGAGGCGCGCTATCTGCAGGAGTGCATTGCCACCGGCTGGATTTCCTCCGAGGGACCCTTCGTGGAGCGCTTCGAGGCGGAGATGGCCGCCCGCGTCGGCCGGCGCTACGGCGTGGCCGTCACCAACGGCTCGGCTGCGCTGGAGGCCGCCGTGGTGGCCCTGGGCCTGGGCCCCGGCGACGAGGTGATCCTGCCCACCTTCACCATCATCTCCTGCGCCGCCGCCGTGGTGCGGGCCGGCGCCACCCCGGTGGTGGTGGACTGCGACCCCGTCACCTGGAACATGGACGTGGAGCAGGTGGCGGCGCGCATCACCCCCCGCACTCGGGCGATCATGGCCGTGCACATCTACGGACTGCCGGTGGACATGGACCCGCTGCTGGCCCTGGCCGAGCGCTACGGCCTGCGGGTGATCGAGGACGCTGCGGAGATGCACGGCCAGACCTACCGCGGCCGGCCCTGCGGCAGCTTCGGCGACCTGAGCGTGTTCAGCTTCTACCCCAACAAGCACGTCACCACCGGCGAGGGAGGCATGATCCTCACCGACGACCCGGCCTTGGCCGAGCGCTGTCGCAGCCTGCGCAACCTGTGCTTCCAGCCCGGCCGGCGGTTCGTGCACGAGGAGCTGGGGTGGAACCTGCGCATGAGCAACCTGCAGGCCGCCGTGGGCGTGGCGCAGTTGGAGCGGCTGGACCAGTTCGTGGCCCGCAAGCGGCGCATGGGACGGCGCTACACTGAGCTCCTGGCCGACGTGCCCGGGCTGCAGCTCCCCCTGCCGGCCACCGACTACGCCGAGAACATCTACTGGGTGTACGGCGTGGTGCTGCAGGACGAGGTGCCCTTCGACGCGGAGGAGGCTATGGCCCGGCTGCGGCGGCTGGGGGTGGGCACCCGGCCCTTCTTCTGGCCCATGCACGAGCAGCCGGTGTTCCGGCGCATGGGGCTCTTTGCGGCGGAGCGCCACCCTGTGGCCGAGCGGCTGGCCCGCCGCGGCTTCTACCTGCCCTCCGGCCTGGCGCTCACCGACCAGCAGATCGAGCAGGCGGCCCAGGCCGTCCGGGAGTGTGTGCGATGAGCGAGACCACCGTCTTCGGGCCGGGCTATGCGGCCCTGTACGACCACTTCTACGCCGACAAGGACTACGCTGCCGAGTGCGACTTCGTGGAGGAGGTGTTCCGCCGCTACGCCGCACAGCCGGTGCGCACGGTGCTGGACCTGGGCTGCGGCACGGGGGGCCACGCGCTGATCCTGGCCCGCCGGGGCTACCGGGTCACCGGCGTGGACCGCTCGGCCGACATGCTGGCCCAGGCCCTTAGCAAGGCCGCAGCGCTGTCCTCAGACCAGGCCCCCGCCTTCCAGCAGAGCGACATCCGCGGCCTGGACCTAGGGCAGACCTTCGACGCGGTCCTCTCCATGTTCGCGGTGCTGAGCTACATGACCACCAACGACGACCTGGCCGAGGCCCTGCGCGCGGCCCGGCGGCACCTGCAACCGGGCGGGCTGCTGGTGTTCGACGCGTGGTATGGGCCGGCGGTGCTGGTGCAGCGGCCGGGGGATCGCTTCCGGGTGGTGGGGGACGGCAGCCGGCGGGCCATCCGCTTCGTGCGGTCGGAGATGGACACCCTGCGCCACGTGGTGCACGTGCACTACACCGTGTTGGACCTGGAGGGGGACCGGGTGGCGCGGCAGGTGGCGGAGACCCACACCATGCGCTACCTGTTCCCGCAGGAGATGGCCTTCCACCTGGCCCAGGCAGGCTTCGAGCTGATCGCCCTGGCCCCCTGCTGGCGGCTGGACGCCGTGCCGACGGAGAACGACTGGAACGTCGCAATCGCAGCGCGCGCGGTGTAGTCGCGCAACTGCTGTGCAGTGGCGCTACACGGTGTGACACACCGCCGACAGAGCACGACTGGAACGTCGCGATGGCGGCGCGGGCGGTGCAGTAGCGCAACAGCTGTGCAGTTGCGCTACCCGAGATCACGCAACTCCAAAACAGAACCAGAGGACAATCGCGGATGCCGGGA
>JANWYQ010000161.1 GCA_025055015.1 Caldilineales bacterium | reverse complement strand
TGTTCTACCGGGACCGATACCCTGGATTAGCTGCGGCACGAAAGGAGGATGAGCTGGCGCTGTCCCGGTGGCCCCCTCTCCCGCAAGGAGGCCGACCATGCGCAGACGACTGGAGCAACAGGCCGACCGCATCGAGGCCGTGCTGGCGTCCCACCGCATCCCCGCCCGGGTGCTGGGCGGCGTGGTCACCCCGCGGCTGGTGCGCTTCCAGATCACCACCGCCCTGGGGGTCAAGCTGAACCGGGTAGCGCAGCTGTCGGAGGAGAGCGCCCTGTCGCTGGGTGCGCCGTCGGCGCGGGTGACCCGCCAGGGGGGTGCGCTGGTGGTGGAGGTGCCCCTGGCGGAGGCGCAGCCGGTGCGGCTGCGCCGGCTGGTGGGCCGGCTGCCGGCGGGGAGCGTGCCGGCGGTGGCAGCGGTGCTGGGCGTGGACGCCGAAGGGACGCCGCTGCTGCTGCGGCTGCCCAGCCCCGACGTGACCCACGTGCTGGTGGCAGGCACCACCGGCTCGGGCAAGACGGCGCTGGTGCGCGCCATGGTGCTGAGCCTGGCCCACTACAACCGGCAGTCGGCGGTGCAGTTGGTGCTGGTAGACCCCAAGGGGCGGGGGTTGGGGCCGTTGGCCGGGTTGCCGCACCTGGTGCGGCCGGTGGCGGTGGGGGTGGAGGCGGGGGTGGCGGCGCTGGGCTGGCTGGTGGAGGAGATGGAGCGTCGGGACCGGGAAGGGATCCGGCGGCCGGCGCTGGTGGTGGCCGTGGACGAGCTGGCCGATCTGCTGATGGTGGGCCGGAAGGCTGCGGAGGAGGCGCTGGTGCGGCTGGCGCAGCGGGGCCGGGAGGCGGGCATCCACCTGGTGTGCTGCACGCAGAAGCCGTCGGCGGCGTTGGTGTCGTCGGCCCTGAAGGCCAACTTCCCGGTGCGGGCGGTGGGGCGGGTGGCCAGTGCGGACGACGCGCGGGTGGCGGCCGGCATCGCCGGGACGGGTGCGGAGAAGCTGCTGGGCCGGGGGGACTTCCTGCTGGTGGCCCGGGGGGAGGTGATCCGCTTCCAGGCGGCGTACGTGGCCGAGGAGGAGCTGGGCGGGTGGACGGCCGCGCTGCAGGCGGGTGTCGGCGCCAAGCCTGGCCTGGGCTCCCCGCCTGGGCCGGTCCCGGTGCTAGGAGGTGCGGCATGGGACGCTGGATCGCGGTGATCTTCCTGGCGGCGGCCGTGGCGCTGGCGGTGGTGGTGGGCCAGCGCATGAGCACGGAGGCGATGGCGGTGGTGATCGGCGTGGTGGTGGGCGTGGTGGCCGGCGTGCCCACCGGCCTGATGGTGCTGGCCGTGGTGCGGGCGCGGCGGGAGGAGCGGCCGCCGACGGTGCGGTCCGACTTTGCCGTGCCGCCGCCCCAGGTCTACATCGTGCAGCCGCCGAGTGGGGTGCAGCCGCCTGCGGCGAGCGGGCCGCCCTCAGCGTGGCTGCCGGGCGCAGCCGACGGCCGGCTGGCGCCCCCCTACCTCGACCCCCCGGCCCTGCGCCCCGCCCGCCACTTCCGCGTGGTGGGCGACGACGACCGCTGGCTGGACGAGGAGTGAGGCGTAGTTCCCCGGAGCCCCCGAGTGTCCGGGGAAGCGAGGCGCCAACACCCATTGGAGGCTCTTCCATGGACGTTCGTTCCCCGGCTCACGTGAGCCTTGGCTGGCTGTGGTTCGACGACGACCCCAAGACGTCGCTGGAGGAGAAGGTGCGGCAGGCAGCCGGCCGCTTTCAGCAGAAGTTCGGGCAGCCCCCGCGGCTCTGCTACGTCAACGAGCGCGCTCTCAACGGCCAGCCCACCACCTGCGGCCCCACGCGCGTGGTGGGCGCCGGCAACATCCTGCCGGGCCACTTCCTCTTCGTGGTGGAGGAGGGCTACTTGGGCCAGAGCTAGAAGAGCGCCAGCAGTCGCGGCCCGAACACCGCCGCTGCCACGCCGATGGCCCCCAGCACGGCGAAGAGCATGGCGCCGGCTGCGCAGTCCTTGGCCACCCGCGCCAGCTCGTGGTACTGCGGCGAGGCCAGATCCACTGCGGCCTCCACCGCGCTGTTCACCGCCTCCAGCGCCAGGACCACGAAGATGGTGAGCAGCACCACGGCCCACTCCGCCGGCTGCAGGCCCAGCCAGAGGCCCGCTCCCACGACTACCACCGCCGCGGCCAGCTCGATCCAGGCGTTGCGCTGGGTGCGCAGGGTGTGGAGCGCGCCGCGCACCGCGCAGGTAAAGGAGTGCCAGCGGCTGCGGCTGCGCAGAGGCTGAGCTTCGTGCGACATAGCCGAGAGGGTTAGGCGGCAGAGAGGTGGCGCGGGACCTCCAGGCGCACGCCGACCTGCGCCAGGGCCTCGGCCTGCACCGCCCACATGGCCTCCTCCTCCTCCGGTGTGCCGTGGTCGTAGCCCAGCAGGTGCAGGGCGCCGTGCACGGCCAGGAGGCAGAGCTCATCCTCTACCGTGTGGCCGGCCGCTGCCGCCTGTCGCTCCGCCGTAGGAAGGGAGATGACCACGTCGCCCAGGTAGTCGGCTGCCTCCTCGGCGGCGACGAAGGGCCCCGCCGCGTCGGGCGCTTCCTCCTGCGCCGCGAAGGAGAGCACATCCGTGGCCGCGTCTACCCCGCGGTAGGCCAGGTTCAGCTCACGGAGGGCCTCGTCGTCGGCGACCACCAGGCAGAGCTGCCCGTGGGCTGCGCGACCGCAGCGCAGCGCTGCTTCGGCCGCCTCTGCCAGGCGCCGGGCGGGCACGCGGTCCACCAGGGCCGACTGCGCCTGCACCTCGATGGGGCCCTCCACCAAGGTGATCAGGTCCGGTTCAGCCCCGTCGCCTGCCGCGGAGAGAGGCTCAGGAGGATGGGACATCGGCATCGGTAGGCTCCGAAGGGGAAACGCGGGGGCGCTCGGCGGGCTGGGCCGAGCCTTGTTGGCCGTTGACCGCGGCCGCGGCAGCAGCTGTCGGGGCCGGCTGTCCAACGCCTTCGGGATACTTCACCCGCGGGTGGTGCAGGCCCTGCAGCGCGCGCACCAGCACCTGGCGCACCGTCTCCAGCTCGCGCAGGGTTAGGTCGCTGTCGGCCAGCTCTCCCTCCATCAGCTTCTGGTTGACCACGCGGTTCACCACCGCCTCCACTGCCTGCCGCGTCTCCGGGTGTTCGCCCCGCACTGCGCTCTCGCAGCTGTCGGCCAGCATCAGGATGGCCGTCTCCTTGGACTGGGGCCGCGGGCCGGGGTAGCGGAAGTCCTTCTCGTCCACGCCGTTGGGGCCGGCCAGCTTCTGCGCCTCGTGGTAGAAGTAGCGCACCAGCCCGGTGCCCTGGTGCTCGGCGATGAAGTCGCGGATGCGATGGGGCAGGCGGTAGCGGCGGGCCAGCTCCAGGCCGTCCCGCACGTGGCTGATGATGATCTGCGCGCTGGACCAGGGGTCGAGCTGGTCGTGAGGGCTGACGCCCTCCAGCCGGTTCTCGACGAAGAAGTAGGGGCGGGTGATCTTGCCCACGTCGTGGTAGTAGGCGCCCACCCGGGTCAGGAAGGCGTCGGCGCCAATGGCCTCGGCGGCCTGCTCGCCCAGGTTGCTCACCAGCAGGGAATGGTGATAGGTGCCCGGCGCCTTCATAATCAGGTCCTGCAGCAGGGGGTGGTTGGGCCGCGCCAGCTCCATCAGGCGCAGGGGGGTGGCGATGTCGAAGATCGCGCCCAGCAGGTAGAAGCCGATGAGCGCAATGCTGGCTGCGAGCCCGCCGTTCACCACGGCTGCGGCCATCAGCTGGAGGTAGCCGGTGAGGTCTACGCTGTCCTGTCCGAGGTGAAGAGCGGTGACCAAGGCGACGTTGGTGAGGGCCACGGCTGCGCCGGCCCGCACGAAGCTGCTGGTGCGGTCCGCCCGACCCAACACGAACGCGCCCACCAGCGCTCCCAGCAGCGCGTAGGCCACCACCGCTGCATCCCCTCCGGCCAGGAAGGCCACGATCACCCCGAAGAGCCCTAGCACCAGCAGCGCCAGGCTGATGCCCAACAGGGGGGCGACCAGCATAGTCAGGGCAGCCATGGGGAACACGTAGGGCAACACCGTGTGGTTGGGCACCATCAACACGGCCAGGGCCAGGAAGCCGGCCAGCAGCGCCAGCAGCAGCGCCAGTCGCCGCGGCTGTCCCAGCATCGCCGGCGCGTAGCGCAGGAAGTACAGCCCCATCGCAACCCCCATCACCAAGCCGATGGCCAGGCCGCGCACCAGCTGCCATCGGTCCCACTGCGGCTCGTTCAGCCCCAGCGCCTCCAGCGCCTCCACGTGCTGCTGGGTCACGATGTCCCCCTGGCGGACGATCACCTCGTTGGCCTCGTAGCTCACCGTCTGCGGCAGCACGGCGTTGCGCGCCTCCTGGCGCAGCGCAGCCGTGCGCTCGGCGTTGACCACCATGGTAGGCCGCAGCAGCAGCTGCACCAGCGCACTGGCCGCCTGGACCTCGTGCTCCTCCACCAGGTCAAGGTAAGCCGGGATCCGACGCTGCGCGGCGGCCAGTTGACCCTCTCGGATCTCCGCCAGCATCATGGTGTTCAGGGCCACAGGCACCTGGTCCTTCACCCGCGCCCAGCTCTCGTCGTCCAGGGCCAGGATGCGCTGCCAGGCCTCGTCGGGCAGGGAGCCGTCCGGCACGCTGCGCAGCGCCTCCAGCTTCTGCTGGTCGGTCAGGGCCCCGTTCAGGCGCAGAGCCTCGATGGACGCCAGCAGCTCCCGGGCCCGCTGCACCTGGTTGATGCGTGCGCGCGGCTGCGGCTCTACCACCTCGGCTACCCGGCGCTCTGCCTGGCGTCGCGCCTCCTCGGTGAGGCTGGCGCTGATGTAGGCGATGTAGCGCGGGGCGCGGATGTCCGCCGGCGCCACGTCGCCCGGCGCCAGGTTATAGCGTCCCGTCAGCGGCCACTGCACCGTCAGCGCAGCAGTGACCAACCCCAGGAAGATCACGCCGTACAGCAGGGCGATCAGCCGGTTGCGCCAGGCGATAGCGCTGAGGGGCAAGGAGCGAGAGGCCGACAGCGCGCCGGCGTTGAGCCTGTTTGCCATGGGCGGTTGTGGCTTGGGTTAGGACTGGCCTTCGGCCAGCAGCTTGCGAGCGATTTCGTTCACGGTCTTGCCGTCGGCCTGCCCGCGCAGCCGCTCCATGGCTGCCCGCATCACCGCTCCCACCTGCTTGGGGTCGGTGGCGCCCACCTCGGCGATCACCTGGCGCACCACGTCGGCGATCTCGTCGGCGGTGAGCTGCCGCGGCAGGTAGCTCTCCAGCACGGCCAGCTCTGCCTGTTCCTGCTCCACCAGGTCAGGACGGCCGCCGGCGGTGAACTCGGCGATGGACTCGCGACGCTGTTTGGCCTGCCGCGCCAGCACGGCCAGCACCTCCTCGTCGGTCAGGGTGGCCTCGCGGCCCGCGCGGCCCCGCTTCTCTACCTCGGCGTTGGCGATGGCCGCCTTGGCGGTGCGCAGCGCGCGCTTGCGCACCTCGTCGTGCGCGCGCATAGCCTCGGCCAGGTCGCGGTTCAAGCGGTCCAGCAAGCTCATGGCAAGCACCTCCTGGGAGATCGGGCCGGCCGGCCCAACGCCCCGGATTATAGCACGAGTCGGAAGGGGGCACAAGGAGCGTCGCCCAACCGGCCGAAGCCGGTAAACTTGACGCAGCCTTGGAGCCTGTGGTATAAGGCTGTCGTCACCAGGCGTTGCAGCCTCCATCCGACCACCTGTGGGCGGTGGAGGTTTTTGTTTGAGCTCCTCTCGCCATGCGCATCGCAATTGACGCCCGCATCGTCCACTACACCAAGGCCGGGATCGGCCAATATACCCTGCACCTGGCCGACGCCCTGGCCGAAGGACACCCCGAGGTGGAGTTCGTGCTCCTCCAGAGCCGCAAGGACCACAAGCCGCTGGTGACGCGACCCAACGTGCGCCGCGTCGGCCTGTGGACCCCCAGCCACCATCGAGCGGAGCAGGCCTTGCTGGCCGTGGAGCTTCCCCTGCGCCGCCTAGACGTGGACCTGCTGCACAGCACCGACTTCATCCCACCCCTCCGGGTCAACAGCTTTCGCTCGGTGATCACCGTCCACGACCTGGCCTTCATGATCTGGCCCCACTTCCTCACCGAGGACGCAGCCCGCTACTACGGCCAGGTGGACCAGGCCGTGCGCCGCGCCGACCACGTGATCGCCGTCTCCGAGAGCACCCGCAACGATCTCATCCAGCGGCTGGGCGTGCCGGCGGAAAAGATCACCGTGGTGCACGAAGCGGCCGACCCCATGTTTCGGCCGGTGCCCAGGGCCGAGGCGCTGGCCGTGCTGCGCAGCAAGTTCCCCGTGCCGGAGACCTTCATCCTCTTCGTGGGCACCATCGAGCCGCGCAAGAACATCGGAACCCTCCTGCGCGCCTATCGCCGCCTGCGAGAGCGCTATCGGGTCGAGGCCGGCCTGGTGTTGGCCGGCGCGCCCGGCTGGCTGAACGAGCAGGTGTTCGAGGAGGTGGAGCGGCTCGAGCTGCGGCCCCACGTGGTTTTCCTCGGCCGCGTCGAGGCCGAAGACCTGGTCTACCTGTACAACGCCGCCTGCTGCCTGGCCCACCCAGCCTTCTACGAGGGCTTTGGCCTGCCGCCCCTGGAGGCCATGGCCTGTGGCACGCCGGTGGTGGTCTCCAACGTCTCCAGCCTGCCCGAGGTGGTGGGCGACGCCGGCCTGCTGGTGGAGCCCCAGGACGACGAGGCCCTGGCCGTGGCGCTCCATCGCCTGCTGACGGACCACGACCTGCGCGCTGCGCTCAGCGCCAAGGGCCGCGCGCGCGCCCAGTCCTTCTCCTGGCGTCGGGCCGCCGAGGAGACCATGGCCATCTACCGACGCGTGTTGGGCGCGGAGGCGTGAGCGGACGCAGCGGCCATGGCGCGCATCCTCTTCCTCACCCCTCAGGTTCCCTACCCGCCTCACCAGGGCACCACCATTCGCAACTACAACCTGATCGCCCACCTGGCCAGGGACTTCGAGCTGCACCTGCTCTCCTTCCGCCACCCCGACGACGAGCTCCCGGCCAACTCGCCGCTGGCCAGCTTCTGCTCGGTCACCGAGGCTGTGCCCGCGCCCAGCCGTTCGATGCTGCAGCGCGCGCTGACCACCCTGGCGCATCCCTCCCCCGACATGGCCTTGCGCCTGGCCTCGCCGGAGTTCCAGGCCCGCCTGGGGATGTTAGTGGAGCGCTACCGCTACGACATCATCCAGATCGAGGGGATTGAGATGGCGCCCTACGCGCACTGGCTGACCACCCATCCCCTGTGGCGATCGGCGCAGCACAAGGAACAGCGTCCGGAGATCCCCATCGGCCGGCCCAAGTTGGTGTTCGACGACCACAACGCCGAGTACGTGCTGCAGCAGCGGGCTTGGGAGACGGACGTGCGCCATCCGAGGCGCTGGGTGGCCGCCGGCTACTCCTTTGTCCAGTGGCACAAGCTGCGCCGCTACGAGCTGCAGACCTGCCGGCTGGCCGACAAGGTGGTGGCCGTCTCCGAGGCCGACCGGGAGGCCCTCCTGCGCCTGGACTCGACCCTGGACGTGACGGTGGTGCCCAACGGCGTGGACCTGGCCTACTACAGCGCCTACGACCGGGCCCGCGACCCCCAGGCGGTGGACTACGGCCCCCACGCCCTGGTGTTCACGGGCAAGATGGACTTCCGGCCCAACATTGACGCCGTGGTGTGGTTCGCGCGCGAGGTGTTCCCCCTGGTGCGCCACCAGGTGCCCGACGCCGTGTTTGTGGTGGCGGGCAAGCAACCCCATCAGCGGGTGGTGGAGCTGGGCCAGCTGCCCGGCGTGGTGGTCACCGGCTGGGTGCCGGACATCCGGTCCCACATCGCGGCCGCAGCCGTCTACGTCGTGCCGTTGCGCATGGGTGGCGGCACCCGATTGAAGGTGCTGGAGGCGCTGGCCATGGGCTGCGCGCTGGTCAGCACGCATCTGGGCGCCGAGGGGTTCGACCTGGAGGGCAAGGACGTGATCGCCTTCGCTGACGACGCCCCTGCCTTTGCCGAGGCGGTGGTGGCGCTGCTGCGCGATCCCGACCGCCGCCGCCGCATGGGCGAGGCGGGCCGCCGCTTCGTGACCGACCACTACGGCTGGGATCGCATCGTGCCCCGCATGCGCCGCGTCTACGAGGCCCTGGGGGTGGTGGGCGAGCCGGTGGCCCATGGGGTCCTGGCCTGACGACGTCACGGCGCCCGCCGAGCGCGCGCGGCTAGCCGACGCGCACCGTCGCCGGCTGGCGGCTCAGGCGGAGCGCACCCCGCGACAGGCCCTGCGCCTGGCGCTTCTGCGCCAGGTGGGCCGTCGCTACCGCCGCACACCGCCCGCGGCGGCAGCCCCCCAGCGCATCCTGGTGATCCGCCCCGACCACCTGGGGGACCTGCTCTTCGCCGGGCCCGCCCTGCGCCTGCTGCGTCGCCAGCATCCGGGCGCCCACATCGCCGCGCTGGTGGGGCCCTGGGGCGAGCCGGTGGCGGCCCGCTGGCCAGAGGCGGACCGTGTGCTCACCTGTCCCTTCCCCGGCTTCACCCGCCGGCCCAAGCCTGACCCCCTGGCGCCCTATCGCCTGCTGGCCGCCGAGGCGGCGCGGCTGCGCCAGGAGGCCTTCGACCTGGCCCTGGTGCTGCGCTTCGACCACTGGTGGGGCGCCTGGCTGGCGGCAGAGGCGGGCATTCCCCGGCGCATCGGCTATGCCGTGCCCGAGACCCGGCCGTTTTTGACCGATCCGGTCCCCTACGTGCCCGGCCGCCACGAGGTGGTGCAGAACCTGGCCCTGGCGCTGGCGACGGGTGGTCGGTCGCCCCTGGCCGGCCTGCCTGCGGCGTTGACGGCGCGCCTGCCCTTCGCCGACCCCTCGCCGCCGGCCGCCGACGAGATGGCCGAGGACTGGCGGCTGCGCTTTCCCCTGGCCGAGACGGACCTGGCCGCGGCCGATGCCCTGTTGCCCCCTGCCGATGGCCGACCGCTGGTGGCCATCCATCCCGGCAGCGGCGCAGCGGTGAAGCAGTGGCGGCCGGCCGGCTGGGCCGCGGTGGCCCGTCGTTTGGCCGAGGAGCACGCCGCCCAGGTGGTCTTCACCGGCTCGGCGGCCGAGGCGTCCCTCGTGGAGCCGCTCCTGGCGCAGCTCACCGACGTCAAGCCGCCTCCCCGGTCCCTGGCCGGCCGAACCGACCTCGGCGCGCTGGCGGCCGTGTACCGCCGCTGCGCCCTGGTCATCGGCCCCGACAGCGGCCCGCTGCACCTGGCTGTGGCCGTGGGGACGCCGACGGTGCACCTCTACGGCCCGGTAGACCGCCGCACCTTCGGCCCGTGGGGCAGCCCCCAGCGCCACCGGGTGGTCACCTCCGACTGGGCCTGCATCCCCTGCAACCGGCTGGATTGGCCGGAGGCCGCGCTGGCCCAGCACGGCTGCGTGCGCGACATCGAGCCGGAGGCGGTGGTGGCGGAAGCCGCCCGACTACTTGGCGGCCGCGGCGGGCTGTGATAGAATGCCGACGCCTCCTGTTCAACCTCGCCTATGGCTCACACTCCGATGCAAGTCCTCCTTGAGGAGGACAAACACTGGTGGTTCGCCAGCCGCACGCGCGCCATCCTGGGCTACCTGGACCGCTACCTGGGCGCAGACCGCCGCGACCGTCGCGTGTTGGACGTGGGCTGCGGCGCCGGCAACATGGCCCACCACCTGGCCCACTACGGCCACGTGGTCGGCGTGGACCCCTACCCTAAGCCGCTGGCCGTGGCGCGGCAGCGCGGGCTAGAGGTGCACCAGGCCAGCGCCACCGAGCTGCCGTTCAGCGATCAGGCGTTCGACCTGGTGACCCTGCTGGACACCTTGGAGCACATCCCCGCCGAGGACGCAGCCTTGGCCGAGTGCTATCGGGTGCTCAAGCCGGGCGGCAAGCTGCTGGTGACGGTGCCGGCGCTGATGTGGCTATGGAGCCAGAACGACGTCCTGAACGCGCACCAGCGTCGCTACACCCTGTCGGAACTGCGGGAGAAGCTGGAGCGCCACGGCTTTCGAGCGCTGCACGCCTCGTACAACAACTTCTTCATCTTCCCGCTGGCGGCCGCTGTGATCCTGCTGCGGCGAGGGCGGGCGGAGCCTGCGCTGGCCTCCCCGCACTTCGACGACGAGGCCTATCAGGTGGAGATGGAGCCGGCGCCGCCCCTGTTGAACGCCGTGCTCACCGGCGTGGGCAAGGTGGAGGCGGCCCTGGCCCCGCGCCTCACCCTGCCCATCGGCACCTCCATCATCGCCATCGCCCAGCGCTGATGGGGCTGCGCGGGCTTTTGGCAGAGCTTGTCTTTTTTGGTACAATTCGGCTCCGGCGCCCAGTTGTCGTGGAGCCTGGGTGGCGGCGTTCGTACCCCCCGGTGCGCACGGCGAACGCCTCCAACCGCAGAGTTCGCACCCCCAGGTGCGAACGGCCCCCGGCGCGAACGGACACCGGCGGCCGATCGAGGACATCCCGCATGACCACCGACGACATTCGTGCACGCATCGCCGAGATTGAAGCCGAAGCCGAGCGCCGCAACGGCGCCAACCGCGGTGCTTCCCGGCAAGACGACGACCCCTGGAACCTGCTCTTCGACGCAGCGCTTCTGGGCGGCCTGGCGGCCGACGGAGAGGACAGCTTCTCCTGGCGCGCCTGGCTCTCCGAAGGGCTGCGCGGGCTGCGCGGCTACCTGCGCCGCCAGGGCCTGGACGACGAGGTGGTGGCCCACTTGCGCACTGCGGAGCGCGAGCTGCTGCTGGCCGCCCGCGCCCTGATTGACCATCGCCTGGAGCGCGTCGAGGCCCGCAACCACCAGGCCGAGCAGGCCGGCCGACGCCACGAGATCGAAGTGGAGTGGAACGACCAGTAACCCCCAACCCGTGAGCCGTCGCACCCAACCAGGCGCTTCGCATGGCTCGTTGCGTGTTACCACGCCTCTTCTCAGCAACCTTCACCCTTCATGTATCCCCATGGACAAGATCAAAGTCGGCATCCTAGGCGCTACCGGCGCCGTGGGCCAGCGCTTCGTGCAGATGCTGGCCGATCATCCCTGGTTTGAGATCGCCGCCCTGGGCGCCTCCGATCGCTCGGCAGGCGTCAAGTACAAGGACCGTCGCTGGGTGCTGCAGCCCGACATGCCTGCCGCCGTGCGGGACATGGAGCTGCGGCTGGGCGAGCCGGAGAACTTCACCGACTGCCGCATCATCTTCTCCGCCACCCCCAACGACGTGGCCAAGCGGGTGGAGGGCGAGTTTGCGGCGGCTGGCTTCTACGTCTTCACCAACGCCAGCCCCTACCGCATGGAGCCCGACGTGCCTCTGATGATCACCGACGTCAACCCCGACCACGCAGCGCTGATCCGGGTGCAACAGGCGCGGCGGGGCTGGCCGGGCTTCATCGTGGCCAACGCCAACTGCACCGCTACTCACCTCACCTCGGTGCTCAAGCCCCTCCACGACGCCTTCGGCCTGGAGAAGGTGTTCGTGGTGTCCATGCAGGCCGTGTCCGGCGCCGGCTATCCCGGAGTGCCCACCCTGGACATCGCCGACAACGTGATCCCCTTCATCAACAACGAGGAGCCCAAGCTGGAGGAGGAGCCGCGCAAGATGCTGGGCCGGCTGGCCGGCGACCGCATCGAGTACGCCGACTTCGCCATCAGCGCGCACTGCAACCGCGTGCCCACCTTGGACGGCCACATGGAGTGCGTGTCGGTGGCGCTGCGGCGCAAGGCCACGCCCGAGGAGGCGGCCGAGGTGCTGCGCAGCTACCGCAGCCTGCCCCAAGAGCTGGGCCTGCCCAGCGCGCCCGACCCCTGCATCGTGGTGCGCGACGAGCCCGACCGGCCCCAGGTGCGGCTGGACCGCATGGCCGGCAACGGCATGGCCACCGTCGTGGGCCGCATCCGCCGCGACCCCATCTTGGACCTCAAGTTCGTCCTGCTGGGCCACAACACCGTCCGCGGGGCCGCGGGAGGCTCGGTGCTGAACGCGGAGCTGCTGGTGAAGCAGGGATATATTGCGTAATCCGTAGTGAGCCATGCGTAAGGCGCAACTCCTACCGCGTAACTCGTAACTCGGGGGTTGCTCTTGGCTCTGGGCGAGGCATCGCTCGTTACCCCTGCGTTCCTCATCATCGTTCTATCCCGCCACCATGCGCGCTTTCGGCACTACCTCTCTGCACGAGCTCTTCGGCGACCTGGTGATCCTGCGCAACCTGGAGCCCTTCGACCGCCGCCTGCCCGGCCTGGCGGAGGCATGGCAGGACATGGGCCTCCCCGGCCCGCGCATCCCGCGCAAGCACGAGCCCGACTACGCCCGAGCCTCGGTCTGGTTCGTTAAGCAGGCGCGGGCGCTGGATCTGCCCGGCGTGGAGGTGCGCGAGCTGCTGTTCATCGGCGACACGGCCATGGCCGACGGCAACGCCTTTCGCAACCTGGCCCAAGCCGGCGGCTGGCGCGGCTGGTGCTTCATCGGCAACGAGCGCCTCAGCGCCCCTCCCGCCCTGACGTCCGAGCCGGACCGGGTGACCTTGGGCAACCGCTGGGCCCTGCTGGCCGACTGGCTGGCCGCTGTGCAGGCCGACGGCGCCCGGCTGGACCAGCACACCGCCGTGGTGGTGGACATGGACAAGACCGCGCTGGCGGCGCGCGGGCGCAACGCGCTGGTGATAGACAACGCCCGCGTGGAGGGGTTGCACCGCACCGCCGCCGGCCTGCTGGGCGAGGCCTTCCGCTTGGACCGCGTCCAGGCCGCCCACGACGAGCTCAAGGATCCCGCCTATCACCCCTTCACTGCCGACAACCAGGACTACCTGGCCTACATCTGCCTGGCCATCAGCGCCGGCCTGGTGGATCTGCCTACCTTGGTTGCCCAAGTGCGAGGCGGCGAGATGCGCAGCTTCGAGCAGTTTATCGCCTGGGCCGACCAACACCAAGGGGCGATGCCGGCCGGCCTGCGGGCCATCCACCAGGAGGTCTATGCGCGGGTGCAGGCGGGCGATCCTACCCCCTTCAAGGCCTTTCGCCTCAACGAGTACCTGGCTACCGTCGAGCGCTTTGGCCGCCTGCCGGCCGACGCGCCCCTGGATCGGCTCCTGGCCGAGCAGGTGTGCGTCACCCAGGAGGTGCGGGAGGTGTCGCTGTGGCTGCGCGGCCGCGGCTGCCTGGTGCTCAGCATGTCCGACAAGCCGGACGAGGCCACGCTGCCCACGCCGGCGCTGGCCGCCCAAGGCTACTTGCCGCTGCACCGCGCGCCTACCACCGCCGTGGGCGAGAGCATCGTCCATCGCCTGGCCGCGCTGTGAGGCTGCCGTCCGCCGGCGCTGCCGGGAGCGGTGAGCGCCGCCTTCCCAACCGATCCCTTGGGAAGGAAGCAGGCTCCAACGCCTGCTTTTTGTTTGGAGCTGTGTCATGACCCGCGTCCAACCCTTCCGCGGCTGGCGCTACGACCTGGCCGCCGCTGGCGCCGGCGACCTCCGCGACCTCCTGACGCCGCCCTACGACGTGATCAGCCCGGCCCAGCAGGCCGCCTTCTACGCGCGCCATCCCTACAACGTGGTCCGCCTGGACCTGCCCCGGGACGAGCCGGGCGACGACGACCGCGCCAACCGCTACGCGCGCGCGGCGGCGACCCTGGCCGATTGGCGAGCCCGGGGCGTGCTGCGGCCTGAGCCGGCTCCGGCCATCTACCTGCTGCAACAGCGCTTCCACCTGCCCGACGGCCGCACGGCCACCCGGCGAGGCCTGATCTTCCGCCTGCTGGCCACGCCGTGGGGCGAGGGGGTCCTGCCCCACGAGCGCACCTTCCCCACGGCCAAGGCCGACCGCCTGGCCTTGCTGATCGCCACCGGCAGCCAGTGCAGCCCCATCTTTCTGCTCTACTCGGACCCTGCGGGCGAGGCGCAGGCGCTGGTGCTGGCCGAGGCGGCCGAGCGGCCACCGGAGGCCGTCTACTGCGACGACGAGGGGGTCGAGCATCGGCTGTGGGCCGTCACCGACCTCGAGACCATCGCCGCTGCCACGGCCAGCCTGGCCACGCGCACCTTCTACGTCGCCGACGGCCATCACCGCTACGAGACGGCGCTCAACTATCGCCGCTGGCGGCGCACCGCCGCCTTGCCGGCTATGGCCGCGCCCTCGCCCCTCACGGCGTGGGAGCACCTGCCCGGCTTCGACCGCGGACCCGGCGCGCCCCCCCGCCGAGCCCCAGCCCTTCGACTACGCCTGGGTCTACGCCGCCCGCCTGGAGGACCCCGGCCTGATCATCCTGCCCACCCATCGCTGCGTGCACGACGTGTCCGGCTTCGACCCGGAGGCGCTGCTGGCCGGCCTCCGGCAGCGCTTCGACGTGTTCCCGGCGCCCGACGAGGCCATGCTGGAGGCTGAGCTGGCGCGGGCGCCGGCCGGGAAGACTCGCTTCGGCCTGGCCCTCCCCGGCGCGCGCTACCTGCTGGAGCTGCGGCCGGACCCCGAGACCAGGGCGCTGTTGCACGCGGCCCATCATCCCACGGTGGCCAAAGTGGACGTGGCCGTGCTGCAGACCCTGGTACTGGGGCCGCTGCTGGGGATTGACCCCGACCCGGCGCGGCTGAAGCAGCACGTGGCCTTTACCCCGCACCCCGCCGAGGCGCTGGACGGCCTGCGCCACGGCCGCTACCAGGCCGTGTTCCTGGTCAACCCTACGCCGCTGAGCCAGCTGCAGGCCGTTTCCGAGGCCGGCCAGGTGATGCCCCCTAAGGCGACCTACTTCTACCCCAAGCTGCCCTCCGGGCTGGTGATCAACGTGGTGCACGACTGACGGGACGTGGGGCAAATCCGGTGACAGCGTTGGCGAGCATCCATCCGGGCATGGAGTTCGCTCCTTCCACAGGCTCGTGGTGAGGCTGGCTTTAGGAACGCCACAGAGTAATCCGACCATCCCATCCTACCCAGGGGTCGGGTGCTGCTGGAGGCCGCCGGGCGATCAAGTTGTCCGGCCCCGAGGCAGCGCCCCCTCAAAGGGGCTGAACGGTGCGCCACACGGCTGGGCGCCCTCCAGTAGCCCTGTCACTCAAACCGAGACGGCCCGCCAAAGCAAGCCCTACCTCTCAGCGGAACTGGTGGGCGAGGAACCGGCTGAGACGCCTGCATTATAGTCGGCCGCCGCCGACAGTCAACCGACCGGCCAGGCCGCCGGCCGGGCGCCACTTGTGTCGGACCCGGTCATTTGACAAAAGTCCCCGCCCCGCATAGAATGCCAGTGTTGCTGGCCCATTCGTCTAGCGGCCTAGGATGCAGCCCTCTCAAGGCTGAGACACGGGTTCGAGTCCCGTATGGGCCACCAAACC